>JAJYKG010000303.1 GCA_021788795.1 Thermoplasmata archaeon
GCCGCGACCCGCGCGCGCGAGCGCTGGTTCCGGGTGGTCCTTCTCGGGCTCGTCGTCCTCGTCGCGGGCTTCACCGCGATCCTCGTGGCCAACGCGTTCTATCCCTGCGAGCCCGCCGCGGGCAGCGCCGTCCAGCCGCCGCTCGCCGCCTGCGCCGTCGCCCTCTCCCCCTGGATCGGGGTCGCCGTCGCGGGCCTCGTGATCGCCGTGGCGGGCTACCTGCGCGTCGGCTGACGACGCGGTTCGCCGGGCGCCGCGACGTTCTCGGCCGTGATTATCACCAGGAGACAATCACAACGCTTTTAGACCGCCCGGACCATGGGTTCGCTACCCACCGGAATCGCAGGGGTCGGAGGCTCCCGCGACGGCGCATCGCCGGGTGGGCGCCGCGGTGATGACGCAAGACAGCGGAGGATTCGGGTTCTTCCGGGCGAACAAGGCCCGGCATGCGGAGGAGGCGATCGGCCGGTCCGAGGGCCTCGTCGCGGTGCTCCGCCTCACGTCGGCGGATCTCCGTGCCGCGGAGGACTCCCTCCGGATCGCCAAGGACCTGTTCAAGTCCCACGAGTTCTCGAAGGCCCTGGCCGCCGCGCGGCAGGCCGAGAGACTGGCCATGACCCTCGACGAGCGCTTCTCCGCCTACCAGAAGGCGAGGCAGGCCCTCGAGATCCGCATCACCGAGCTGCGGCGCCTCGGCCTGCGCACGCAGGACCTCGAGGAGGCGCTGCGCCGCGCGGAGGAGAAGGGCGCGACCGGGGGATGGGAGAACGACGCGTACGTCCCGAACTACCTGGAGGGGCGCGTCGTCCTGGAGCGGGCCGCGGAGCAGGGCCGCGATCTCCTCATGCGCGCCCACGCGGCCTCGAACCAGGTCTTCCTCGCGGAGCTCGCGATCAACGCCCTCGCGGAAGCGGACGGGGTGGAGGATCCGCAGCAGTTCGCGCAGGGCGCCCTCGTGTCCCTCGAGCACTCCCTCGAGGACGCGACGCGAGAACTCGCCCTCGGGAACGTCGATGGCGCGAAGCGGACCGCCCTGGAGGTCGAGTCCCGGGCCGAGCGGCTCCGGACGATCTTCCGCGAATCCGGGGCCCTCCTCGACCGGACGGAGACGCGCCTCGGGGAGCTGCGCGCCGCCGGCATCGTGACCGAGTCGCTGGACCGGCAGGTCGCCTACGCCCGGGACATGCGCGCGAAGGGGCTGCTCGAGCCCGCCCTCGAGATGGCCGGGCGCCTCGCGGAGGACGCGGACCGGCTCGCGCAGACACACGGCAAGGCGCTCACGGCGCTCCAGGACGCGGAGGTCCTCTCCGAACGCCTCGGCCGCGAGGGCTTCCAGTCCTACGAGGCGGACGCCGCGATCAAGGACGCCCGCCGCGCGATCAAGGAGGGACACTACACCCGCGCCCTCGAGCACGTGGACCGGGCCCAGTCGGCCTTCGCCCGACGGAGGAACGCGCGGGAGGCCCTGGCGAAGTCGCTCGCGGACACCCAGCGCCGCGTCGAGCTGCTGAAGGCGGCGGAGTTCCCCATGCTGCCGGACGTGCAAGAGGTCCTGGGGCGGGCGGAGCGCGAGTTCCGCCAGGGGAACTATTCGGGCTCCAGCGAGGACCTGCGGATCGCCACCGTCCTCCTGAGCCAAGCCCCGGCCGACTCTAGGCCGGCCTCCTGAGCGTCGGGCTTAAGCCCCACGAGCCGTTCTCATGTCCCGGATGGGCGAGCACTACTCCACGCGCAGGCCCACGTCGCGCCGCAGGCCGGCCGAGGTGTCCATCGAGGTCCGCGGCCTCCACCTCCGGCTCCGGACGGACGCGGGCGTCTTCTCACGCGGCGGCCTGGACCGCGGCTCGGAGCTCCTCCTGGAGGCGCTCGAGGTCGGGCCGTGCGAGGACATCCTGGACCTGGGCTGCGGCTACGGGGTCCTCGGCATCGCCGCGGCGAAGCTCTCCGAGGGCGGGCACGTCGTCCTCACGGACGTGAACGAGCGCGCCGCGGCCCTCGCGAGGGCGAACCTGCGCACGAACGCGGTGGCGAA
The DNA here is from genome assembly GCA_021788795.1 of Thermoplasmata archaeon. Classification (GTDB taxonomy): domain Archaea; phylum Thermoplasmatota; class Thermoplasmata; order RBG-16-68-12; family RBG-16-68-12; genus RBG-16-68-12. The sequence goes on from JAJYKG010000303.1 coordinate 2,033, forward strand.
CGCGGAGGTCCGCGTCGGCGACCTGTACGAGCCGGTCCGGGGCCTGGCCTTCGACCACATCATCTGCAACCCCCCGCTCCGCGCGGGGCGAGCGGTCGTGGACCCCATCGTCGCCGACGCCGCGGCCCACCTCCGGGAAGGGGGCCGCCTCTGGCTCGTCGCGCGCACGAGGCAGGGAGCGGACGCGCTCCGCTCCCGCATGGCCCGCGCCTTCGGCGACGCCGAGATCGTGCGGAGGGGGAGCGGCTACAAGGTCCTGCGCTCGACGCGGGGGGCGAGACCATCGTAGGCCCGCGCCCCGCGGTCCGCATCCGGCCCGCCACGGTCCAGGACGCGCCGCTCCTCCTGCCCTTGTTCGAGGCGTTCTACGGCGGGTACTTCCAGCCCAAGACCGTGGCGGCGATCCGGGAGCCCGCGGCCGCGGCGGTCGACACGGTCCTCCTCGCGGAAGAGGGCGGCGTGCCCCTCGGCTTCGCGAGCCTGCGGCTGCTCCCGCAGGTGGAGAGCGACCGGCCGCACGCCGAGGTCTCGGACCTCTTCGTCGAGGAGCGGCACCGCCGCAAGGGCGTCGGGCGCGCCCTC
>JAJYKG010000304.1 GCA_021788795.1 Thermoplasmata archaeon
TGTGGATCGAGGGAGCCGCGGTCCTGCTGGTCTACAACGTCGCGGAACACGTGGAGGACTACACCGTCGACCGCGTGCGGCACATCGCGGAGCGGACGGCCTCGCTGTTGCCGCGCCGCGCCCTGCGGATTCGAAACGGCGTCGCGGAGGACGTGGACGTGGAAAGCATCGCCCCCGGCGACATCCTCCTCGTAAAGCCCGGATGGCGGGTGCCCGTGGACGGGGTCGTCGCGACGGGGCAATCCGCTGTGGACCAGTCCACGGTCACGGGCGAGTCCGTCCCGGTGGCCAAAGGCCCCGGAGACCCGGTCCTTTCCGGTACCTTGAACCAGGAGGGAGCCCTCGAGGTCCGTGCGACGAAGCCCTTTCGAGAATCCACCGTCGCTCGCATCGTGGCCCTCGTCACGGAAGCCCGCGAGAAGAAAGCGCAGATCGAGCGGTTCATCGACCGCTTCTCGGGAGTCTACACCGCGAGCATGATCGCGGTTGCGGCGGTCATCGCCTTCGTCCCCCCGCTCGTCCTTGGAGAAGCCCTGTCCGTCTGGGTCTACCGCGCGCTCATCGCGCTCATCATCGCCTGCCCGAGCGCCCTCGTCATCTCGACGCCGGTCATCATGCTCCTCGGCCTCACCCGGGCCATGTGGAGCGGCGCCCTGGTCAAAGGCGGCAAGTACCTCGAGGAGCTCGCCCGGGTCCGGGTCGTCGCCTTCGACAAGACGGGGACGCTCACGCACGGACGCCCGCGAGTCGCCGCCGTCGAAGCCCTGGGCGACCTCGCAGAAAACGCCCTGTTGCGGCTCGCAGCCGCAGCGGAGGCTCGCTCCAGCCATCCAATCGCCGCCGCCATCGTGGCCGAGGCGAAGTCGAGGGGGCTGGTAACCGATCGCGCGGCGGAAGTCCGAGAAGTGCCCGGGCTCGGGGTTCAAGCAACCGTCGATGGGCGTTCCATTCTCGTGGGCCGGCCCGCGCTTCTCGAGGAACGGGGCGTGCGAATTCCCGCGAGGGAGATGGTAGCGGCCAATCCAGGCACGGAAATCTTCGTCGCCGTGGACGGGCAGCTCTCGGGCCGGATCGTCGTGCAGGACATCGTTCGAGACGAGGCGGCGCAAGCCGTCGCTGCGCTGAAGGACCTTGGAATCTCCGAGGTCGTGATGCTCACCGGGGACAATCCCGAGACGGCCGCCCGCGTGGCCGCGCAGATCGGCATCGAAGCCTACGAGGCGGCCCTTCTCCCCGAGCAGAAGGTCGCCGTGGCCCAACGCTTGCGCGAGACCCGCGGATCCGTGGCCATGGTCGGCGATGGAGTGAACGATGCCCCCGTGCTCGCCGCCTCGAGCGTGGGCATCGCGGTGGGGACGGCGGGGAACGACATCGCCTTGGAGGCGGCCGACGTGGCCCTGATGACGTCGGACCTCAGGACTGTCCCTTACCTGATCCGCCTCGCCCGAAAAGTCGCGCGGCGGCTGCGGACGAGCATCGCGACCGCGTTGGCAGTCAAATCCGCCCTCATCGTGCTGGGAGCTCTTGGCTGGATTCCTCTATGGGTCGCCATCATCGGCGACGACGGCCTCACCTTGGTGATCGTGGCCTTGGCCCTTCCTTTGTTGGGGTTCGCGAGGGCGAAGCCGGCGGCTTCACCCGCCCCGTCCGCCGATCCGGCGTGAACGAGGTTCCTCCTCCCTCGTTGCGTTCGAACAGCCAAGGCGTGAAAGCGGAGGGAAAAGGGGAAAGGACGCGGCGAAACCGTCGCGTCCGTTCGCGGACCCGCCCACGGGGTGGGTCCACGTCCCGTTCTGACCACCCATGGAGGTCCAGCGGCCCTAGCAACAGCCGCAGCAACCGTCGTGTCCGCCCATCCAGCCGCCGTAGCCGCCGGAACCGTTGCCGCCGTAGCCACCCATCATCCCGCCTCCGTACCCACCGCCGTAGGATCCGCCCCCGTACCCGCCGGAGGGGGCGGCCTGCGAAGTCGGCGCGGGGCGCGCCATAACGGCCGCCGTCAGGACCGCTACCGCGACCAGGGCCAGGACGACAAGCGCCGCGAGGACACCCGTCTTCATGTTTCACCTCCTTGCCTCCCCATGGGATGAAAGGCCCCTTGAGGGCATCCTGAAAAGCAGTGGAAGGGATTCCGGAAAACTGAAACGAGCCTACTTCGCAACGCCGTTCACGATTCGGATGCGGTTCGTCATCCCGTGGGCCTCCCGCACGACGACCCCCTTGGTCTCGAGCTTGTCGAGGGTCCGCGTGACCTTGGCCCGGGAGAAGATGCCGACCGCGACGAGGTCCCGCTGGTACATCGCCCCGCCGTGGTCCCGAATCTCGAGGTACATCCGCCGCTCGTCCTCGTTCAGGAGGCGCATGAGGGACATCTCGGACACGGGAGCTCCGGCGGGCGGCTCCTCGGGGGGCAGCGGCGCCGCCAAGACGGGAGGACTTCGAGTCGCCGCGGGCGGGGGGAGCGAGGGCGTCGGGGCCGGAGAGGCGACTTGAGGCTCGGGACTGCCGCTCACGCGCCAGGCCCGGTAAACCACGAACAGCCCTGTGGGGAGGAGGATCAGAGACAAGGCGAGGACGGTCCAAGCGAACCAGTTGGGGCCCGCGCTC
>JAJYKG010000305.1 GCA_021788795.1 Thermoplasmata archaeon
TGACCATGGTCCTCGTGTCCGTCGGCGTGGGGATGGGCGCGGCCGCGGCCCTCGTCTCGGTCGCCCCCGTGCTCCGGGGTGGACCCAGGGAGAGGGTCCGGGAGGCCGCGACCACGTCCACGGCCGAGGCGCGCGCGGCCATCACGGGCCTGGCGACCATCGGGGCGTGCTGCTGCACGAGCTGCGTCGGGGCCGCGAGCATCGCGGTCGTCGCCGCGGCGAGCGGGACGAACGTCTTCCTCCTGCTCGGCCAGAACTGGTACCTCGACCTGTTCCAGCTCGTCGTCGTCGGCGTGGCCCTGATGGCCGAGGAGAGGACCCTGCGGACACCCGCGGAATCGTGCCCCGTGCGGCCGACGATGGACCGCCGGTTCGCCGCCGGAATGGTCCTCCGCGTGGGCCTCCTCCTCGCGGGAATCACGTGGTCCCTCGCGATGTTCGTGGAATGGGTCGGGGTGTCTCCGCTCTCCGCCGGGCCGGCGCTTTGGTACCACTGGATCGTCGAGCACCAGCTCCTCTCCCTCGTGGCTTTCGCCGCGGCGATGTTCCCTCGGGAGACCGCGGCGTGGGTTCGCAAGGCGTATGCAAGCGCGGGAGCCTGGCCCCTCCGCGCCCTCCTCCTGCTCGGCGGGGTCACCTGGGGAATCGGCGTGCCGGCCGCGCTGACGAACCTCGGGCTCGAGGGCTTCGTGAACGAGCTCCTGGGCGCCCTGGGCGCACCCGCGGCCTGGGGGGCCGTCGCACCCGGCGCGCTCGGCGCGGCGCTCGCCTTCCACTGGATCTTCCAGCACCTCCTCCTGGGGATCTTCGCCATCGCCCTCGCGGCCCGGCCTCGGCTCGCGATGGCCCCGCTCCTCCGGACCGTCGAGGGGACGGCGCCGGCAACGCCCTCGCCGCCCGCGCCGACCTCGGCGACGTAGGCCGCCGCACGGCTAGGCGGCGGGATCGAACGTCACGGGCAGATGCCGCACGCCGTGCACGATGAGGCTCTCCATGGGCTCCAGGCGCATCGGGTCCGCGTCCGACCGCAGATGGCGGCAGCGCTGCAGGAGGGCCTCGAGGGCGATCCGCCCTTCGAGCCGCGCGAGCGGGGCGCCCAGGCACTGGTGGATGCCGTGCCCGAAGGCGATGTGGGGGTTCGGCGTCCGGTCGGGGAGGAAGCGGGCGGCGTCGGGGAACTTCGACGCGTCGCGATTCGCGGATCCGATCCACGCCAGGACGGACTCGCCCTCGTGGATCGTCGTCCCGTCCAGGGGCACGTCCTCGAGCGCGACGCGGAACATGGCGCGCACGGGCGACCGGTAGCGGAGGACCTCCTCGACCGCGGTCGGGAGGGCGTCCGGGTGGGCGGCGAGGCGCTCGACCAGCGCCGGGTGCTCGAGGAAGCAACGGACCGCGTTCCCGATCAGGTTCGTCGTGGTCTCGTTCCCCGCGACGAGGAGCAGGATGCAGAAGCCGAGGACGTCGGGGTCGCTCAGGTGCGCGCCGTCGACCTCCGCGCGGACGACGCGGCTGATGAGGTCCTCGCCCGGATGCGCGCGCCGCTCCTGGATCACCTCGAGGAAGTAGCGGCCGACCTCCCGCTGGCGCCGCATCGCGGCGTCGTCCCCGCTCCCGAACTGGTTGGAAAGCTCGACGATCGCGTCGGACCACGTCTTGAACTGCCTCCGGTCCTCCGCGGGGATGCCGAGCATCTCCGCGATGACCGTGACGGGGAGGGGCTCCGCCAGGTCCGACACGAGGTCCATGGCGCCGCGGGAGGCCACCGGCTCCAGGAGGCGCTCGGTGATCGCGCGGATCCGCGGCTCCATCTCCGCGATCGCCCGCGAGCCGAAGGGACCGGAGACGATCGTCCGGAGCTTCGTGTGGCCGGGGGGATCCGTGCCGATCATGCTCGCCCCGATGGGCGAGACGGCCTCCCCGGCCTCGTCGTAGACGCCGAAGCGGGAGGAGAAGTGCTTCCAGTCGGACAGGACCCGTTGCACGTCGTCGTAACGGAAGACGCTCCAGACCCCGCTGCCCTCGTCCTGGTGGACCGGTGCCGTGCGCCGCATGCGCTCGTACCAGGGGGCGGGCTCCAGGAACCACTCGGGGCTCAGGGAGAACATGGCGATCGCGAGATTCCACGCGGGGAGCGTTCTTGAGGTTTTGCCGGATGCGCCGCGGTCCGCGCAAGGCTTAACTTCGCGAGGAGCGTCGGACTCGCGGGAGCGCATGCTCAACGTCAAGCGCGTCTACGACCCGCCCGCCGCGGCCGACGGCTACCGCATCCTCGTGGACCGCGTGTGGCCGCGCGGCTTCACGAAGGAGAAGGCCCGCGTGGACGCGTGGCGGAAGGACCTCGGGCCGAGCGACGCGCTGCGGAAGTGGTTCGGCCACGACCCAAAGAAGTGGGACGAGTTCCGCCGGCGGTACCGCGCGGAACTGGAGACGACGGGGCGATGGAAGGATCTGCGGGCGCTCGCGGAGCGCGCGAGGCAGGAAGACGTGACCCTGGTCTTCAGTGCGCGCGACGCGGAGCACAACCAAGCGGTCGCGCTGCGGGAAATGGCCCTGGGGCCCTGAGCCCCAGGACGGCGGAAAGGGAAAGGGGGTTCGCCTAGTGT
>JAJYKG010000306.1 GCA_021788795.1 Thermoplasmata archaeon
ACGCCGTCGGAGGACGAGGCGGACGCCCACGTCCTCGTGACGTGCACGGTGATCGAGGCCACGGAGCGCAAGATGGCCCGGCGGATGCAGGCCCTCGCGGCCCACGACAAGCCCCTCGTCGTCGCGGGCTGCATGGCCGCGGCCCAGCGGGATCGCGTGCGGGCGCTCGTGCCGCGCGCGAAGCTCCTCCCGCCGCGGAAGTGGCCGGCGATCGTGGACCTCCTGGACGGCGGCACGGCCTGCGGGGACCGCGCCGCCGAGGTCGAGGCCGCCGCCCCGGGCTGGCGCGACGCGATCGTCCCCATCGCCCAGGGGTGCGCGGGCCGCTGCACGTACTGCATCACCCGCGTCGCCCGCGGGACCGTCCGTTCGTATCGGGTCGAGGACCTGGTGGCCCAGGTGCGCCGCAACGTCGAGCGGGGCGCGAGGGAGATCAAGCTCACGGGGCAGGACACCGCGGCCTACGGGCGGGACACGCGCACGGACCTGGCCGCCCTCCTGCAGGCCGTCGTCGCGGTCGACGGAGACTTCCGAGTGCGCGTGGGCATGGCGGACCCGCTGACCGTCCGGCCCATCGTCGACGCGCTCGTGGACGCCTACGCGTCCGAGAAGGTGTTCAAGTTCCTCCATCTCCCGGTGCAGAGCGGGGACGACGGCGTCTTGGAGCGCATGCGCCGCGAGTATACGGTGGCGGACTTCGAGGCGATCGCCGCGGCGTTCCGCGCCGCGTACCCGGATCTCACCTTGTCCACGGACGTCATCGTGGGCTTCCCGGGCGAGACGGAGGAGGCCTTCGAGGCGACCCTGGACCTCGTGCGCCGCGTGCAGCCGGACATCGTCAACGTGACGCGCTTCTCCGCGCGGCCGGGGACGCCGGCGGCGTCCTACCCCGGGCAGGTCGTCGGCTGGCGCGTCAAGCAGCGCTCGCGGCGGCTCACATCCCTGCGGTTCGCCCTGGCGCGGGAGATCCACCAGCGCTTCGTCGGCGACGAGGTGGACGCGCTCGTGACGGAGCCGGGCAAGGAGGACACCGTCCTCGCGCGGACGCCGGAGTACCGCCAGGTGGTCCTCCACGAGACCGCGCCGATCGGCGACTTCGTCCGCGTGCGAATCGACACGGCGCGGTCCACGGACCTGTTCGGTCACGTCGTGACCGATGGACTTTATACGCCCGAGGAAATGCACGCCCGCAGCCCCGTGGTGTAGCGGTCAAGCATTCGGGTCTTTGGAACCCGCGACGGCAGTTCGAATCTGCCCGGGGCTATCCGATGCGAGCCCGAGCGACCCTGACCCTGAAGTTCCCGGACGCCAGGACGGCGAAGGCCGTCGCCGATTCCGTTTCCCTGGACGACGAGGGGTACATCCGCACGCGGCGGACCGGCGCGACGATCACCGCGACGGCGACGGCGGACGGGCCGATGCCCCTGCTGCACACCCTCGACGACTACCTGGCGTGCGTCAGCGTGGCGGAGCGGACGACGGAGGCGGCACACCCTCGCGCACGTAGGCGGCGACGCCGCGCCTGAACGCGAGCATCTCCCGCCGGTTCATCGCCGCGCGGGCCACGGCGGCCAGCTCGTCGGCCGGCGAGACCACCAGGGCCTCGTCGCCCGGCCGGAGCTCCGGGTCGGCGTCCTTCACCAACTTGGCAAAGACGTTCTTTCCCTCCCGGTGGAACGGCACCGCGTCCACATCCACCACGACCCGCAGGCGGGGCGGCGGGAACGCGGCCTGGAGACGGCGGGCGCCTGCGGCCTTGAGCGTGAAGAATCCGTCCTCCGCGCGGAGGGAGAGCACGTGGATGCCGTCCACCAGGACGTTCCGGACCTTTCCCGTGTTCTTCGAGACCACGTAGGCGACCTGGCCGCGGAGCAGGGCGTCCGCGGCCCCGCGGCCGAACTGGAGGTCCGCGGTGGCCCGGACCCGCAGGAGGTTCCAGTCCACGGGCCGCGGTCCCGGGGCGGCGGACCGCAGCTCGCCGAGCGTCACGTCCCCCTCCCAGAGCTTGCCGAACGCGTAGCCCGCGCCCGCCGCCCACTGACGGAAGAAGACCTCGGCCGCCTCCGCGGCCTCGGGCTCCAGGGATTCGGGGACGAGGGACTGGGACAGGGGCCACACATGGTCCAGCTCCAGCGGCACGGGGCCCCAGATCGACTTCACGACGGGGTGCACGTCCGCGGCCGCGAGGGAGCGCTCGACGACCGCGGCGTAGCGGTCCGAGTAGGGCCGCGGGCATTCCGGCAGGACGAGGACGCCCTTCGCCGGGGGCGGCGCGTACCGCTCCGCGAGCCAGCGGCGGTATCGGTGCAGGACGGGGCGGTGCGCGGTCTCCGGGCCGACGTAGTACATCGCGCCCGGCCGGGACAGGGGCTCGTACTCCTCGAGGAAGTCGTTGTGGCGGCGCAGTTCCCGCACCGCGTCCTGGAGGGCCGGGTGGACCCGCGCGCGCCGCTCGGCGAGCTCCCACAGGTCTCCCGCCGCAATCGCCCGCCGGACCTCGCGGACCGCGGCGAAGGAGACATGGAGGTTGTGCTCCGCCAGGAGGCGCTCGTCCGCCGCGATCTCCGCCATGGAGATCGGAA
>JAJYKG010000035.1 GCA_021788795.1 Thermoplasmata archaeon
CCGCGACGAGGGGGACCGTCTCCGGACGGGACTCGACGAGCTCCCGCAGGGCGCGCACCTCCTTCGGGTCCCGCGGCGTGAGGAGGACGCCGTCCACGCCGACCTCCATGGTCTCGAAGAAGAGCTTCGCCTGCGCGGCGTCGTGGACCTCGACGAGCAACTGCGTGCCGCTCCCCTGGAGGGCGGCGATCAGGTTCTCGAGGGGGATGATCGTCCAGTCCTCCGTGCGCACGACGACGTGCTTCGTGGCGCCGCGGAGGGCGCGGACCGCGCGCTCGTCGGAGCCCTGGCGGATCGTCGCGAGGCGGCCGACCTCCTCCCCGTCGAGGGTGAAGCGGTCGCCCCGCAGGAGGATCGGCGCGAAGCGGCCGAGGCGCTGCAGGCCGTCGTCCGTGCGGTCCAAGACGATCTGGTCGAATCCCGACTCGAGCGCGGCCGTCACGACCGACCGAACGTCTTCCCTGTCCTCGGAGGGGAGGGCCCCCACCCACACCAGGCGGTCCATGGGGGGCTCACCCGCGATAGGCCTCCGCCACCGAGGCGCCGTCGAAGAGGATGCGCGCGAGAGCCCGCGTCATGCGCTGCGGGTCCTTCGCCTGGAACACGTTGCGGCCCATGGAGACGCCCGCGGCCCCTCCCGCCAGCGACCCGGCGACCATCTCCAGCGCCCCCTGCTCCGAGTCGAGCTTCGGGCCGCCGGCCACAACCACGGGAACGGGGCAGCCGCGCACGACCTCCCGGAACGTCTCCGGGGAGCCCGTGTAGAGCGTCTTGACGACGTCCGCGCCGAGCTCCGCGCCCACGCGGGCCACGTGCTTCACCGCCTCGACGTCGTACGGGTTCTTGACGTTCTCCCCGCGGGGGTACATCATCGCGAGGAGGGGCATGCCGAGGCGGTCGCACGCCGCGGCCACGGCCCCGAAGTCTTCGAGCATGCCCGGGTCGTCCTCGCCGCCGAGGTTTACGTGGATCGAGATCGCGTCCGCGCCGTACGAGACGGCCTCGTCGACCTGGGTGACGAGGACCTTGCGGTCCGGGCGGGGGCCCAGGCTCGTGGAGGCGCTCAGGTGGAGGAGGAGGGCGAGGCGCTCGTCGAACGACTCCTGGGCGAACCGCACGACGCCCTTGTGCAGCACGACGCCCGTCGCGCCGCCCTTGGCCACCTGGGCGACCGCCGTGCGGATGTCCTCGAGGCCCGCGACCGGGCCGTTGGAGACCCCGTGGTCCATCGCGATGATCAGGGCCCTGCCGCCGACGAAGAGCCGCCGCAGCCGAATCTGCTTGCCTGTTGAGGTCATGAGCCACACGCCGTGAGAGGATGTAGCACGCCCGTAGGAAGCCCCGCTATATGAACTCTTGGGTTCATTAGAGTACACTACTATACTCTTCAGAGAGCCTATACGGCGGACTCAGCTCGGCGCGTCGAGCCCGGCGAGAATCTGCACGACGACGCGATCCTCCGCCGCAGGCTCCGGCAGGACGGCCCAGGCGAGGTCCGCGCGGGGCGAGCGGAGGCGGACCTCCCGCAAAACCTCGTCCGCGTAGGACGCGCCCAGTGGCTGAGCGATCAGGACGAGGGCCTGGCGGATGTCCTCGTGCCGGCCGGTGAACCAGGGGCTCGCGTACGCCTCGTCGACGGCGAGGAAGCAGCGGTGCTTCTCCGCGCCGGAGCCCATCCCGAACCGCCACTCCTTCGCGCGGCCGAGGAACCGCTTCAGCGGCACGAGGTCGGACCGCGAGAGGACCGTAGCCAGCGCGGTCGCGGGCCGGGCCATGATCGCCCCCATGGCCGCGAACGCCTTGGCGAGCGGCAGCGTCGGGTAGGCACGCAGGAGCGCGTCGTTGCCGAAGGCGACCACGCCGTCCGCGCGGCCGCGCAGGGTCGCGAGCTGCGCCTCCGCGAGGTGCCGCCGGAGCATCCCCTCCGCGGTGAAGGGCACGGTGGCGAAGGCGAGGGACGTGTCCCCGAGGATGCGCGCGACCCGGCCGACCACGCCGAGGGCCCACCCGCCGAACTCCCCGCCGAGGCCGCCGATCGCCACGACGAAGTCGCGGTCCACGAGGACGTCCGAGAGCTCCTTCTCCTCGTTCGTCGCGAGGGTCGGGATGGCCTTCTCTTCCAGGGAGGCGATGTCCTTCAGCGGCCCGGAGGGAACGAGGACCCGCCGCGCGATCCCGATCATGGACGGATGCGGGGCGTCGTTCATCGCGACGCGCTCGACGCCCGCGGGCGGCGTGACGTGGCGGAGGGTGTTGCAGCCCGCGCCGCCGCAGCCGACGATCGCCGCGCGGACGCGCTCCTCGCCGGTCCCCAGGCGCCACGTGTCGGGCACGGGCCGCGAATCAGGAAGGGGTCACATAAAGCGTTGCGAGTTGCGGCTACCGGGCTCCCGCGGCCTTCGGAGCCGCATGCGCGCGGTACGCGACGAGGATTTCGCTCGTCACGGTCCAGGCGCGCAAGGGCTCCTCGTGGATCGAGACGACGCGGTCGCAGAGTTCCGTCACGGGGCTCCGGAAGTCCCCGTGCGGGAAGCCGCCAACCACGGCCACGAGGTCCCCCTCGCGTTTGGAGAACTCCGTCCAGAGGTTCACGGGCTCGCCGCCCTCCTTGAAGGCCCATTTCGGCGCCACGAACTCGTCCAGGACCTTCGCGAGCGGCACGCCCCGCTCCAAGGTCAGGAGAGGTTTGCCCTCCGGGACCGCGCCCTTTGCGAACAGGTCCTCGATGAGGCCGACGAACCGCGGGTAGTTCTTCGGGATGCGCGTCTCCGGCGCAAAGCGGAGGACGTCGTCGTTCCGGGTGTGGATGATCGTGCGGAGCTGGCCGCGGGCGTTCAGCACGGAGTCGAGGCACAAGAGGGCGAAGAGGTGGGCGATGTCGGGGCGGCCGCGGCGCTCGCCCTCGGGGAACTTCTTGAGGGCGGGATGGTGGAGGCTGCTGTCCAGGAGGATCGTCGCGGGGGAACGACCGCGCTTCTTGGCCGAGGCGCGCACGGAAGGGTGGCCGGTCAGGGCCTGCGGCACGAGCTCGAGCTCCGCGTCCGCGAGGATGAGGGTGAGCACGCCCACGGTATCCATCCCCGAGCCTTCAAGGCCGCGGGGCTTGAGTTTCCGATAGGCACTAATGGGCGGGCGGGTATGCCTGGGGAAAGGAGGGATGTCTGCGCAACCCACCACCCTGCCTCCCGCTCCCCCTGCGCCGAGCGGCGCGCCCGTCGGGGCTACCCCGGGGCCTTCGCGCCCCCGACTCATGACCCGTATCCTGCCCGGGATCATCCTCGCCCTCATCGGCGCGGGCCTGGACGGATCCGGTGTGGCCTGGAGCTATTTCGGGATCCCGTTCCTCGTCACGGACGGGTTCCAGAATTACATCCGCATCCAGATCGGGTTGTACGCGGCGGCGGGCCTGTTCACGAGCGTCGGGATCTACCTGATCCTCACGGCCATCCTGCGGATCCTCCCGCGGGCGAGTCGTTGGGCCACTCCCGGCCCCCTCCTCGTGCTGATCGGCGGGCTCCTCGGCACGTTCCTGTCTCTGGTGGAACTCGCCCTGATCGCGGTCACCCTTTCCCCTTCCGGCGGGACGCTCCCGGAGTGGGTCGGCGAAGCCGAGATCGCGGTCCGCATCGCGGCGCAGCTGGCCGGCGCCCTCGGGATGGTCCTTTCCCTCGTTGCCATCGTCCGCGGGGCGCTCGCCCGGATGGCCTATCCGAGCCCGACCCTGCCGGCCTGAACGCAGGGGGATTACCACTTTCGCGGGTCTCTCGAAAAGGGGTATAAGTAGGCACCCCGCGCTCCGGTAGCCGAGGATGCACGAGGTTGTGTGTGTAGGGGACGTCCACGAGGGGCTCTCCTTCGACTTCCGCATCGATCCGGAGACGGGCGTGTCGGAACGGGCCTTGGACCTCCACGGCAACTTCGCGAGGGCGGCGCGCTGGGCGATCGACCACCAGGCCTCGCTGTTCTGCGTCCTCGGCGACCTCTTCGACCGCACCCACGTGGCCCCGATCTTCCGCGAGCTCGCCCGCCGCGACGTGATCGAACCGCTGGGCAAGGCGGGCATCGAGGTCTGGATCCTCGCGGGCAACCACGACCAGCCTCGGCGGGCCGCGCGGTCCACGTCCCTGGACGACTTCCGCGGCTACGCCCACGTCCACGTCATCCGCGAGCCCAAGACGGAGACCCGAACGATCGACGGCCGCACGGTCGGCTTCATCCTCCTCCCCTACCTGCACCCGGAGGAGATCGTCGAGCAGATCCGGGAGAAGCTCGGGAAGGAGATCCCGCGGGAGGAGGCGTACGAGGCCGCGCGGCGCGTCTGGAAGGCGTGGATCCAGAACCGCGCGGACGAGCTCAAGGACGCCGACCTGCGCGTCCTCTTCGGCCACTTCGAGTTCCAGGGCGCGCGGTACGCGAGCACGACGCCGCCCGAGGTCGTTCCTCACGACTTCACCTTCACGCGGGACATGCTCCCCGCGTCCGTCGACCTGGCGGTCTTCGGCCACATCCACCTGCATCAGTCCCTTTTCGGCAAGGTCGTTTACACGGGTGCCCCGGAACGGATCGACTGGGGGGAGCGGCTCGACCCGAAGGGCTTCATCGCCCTGCGCTCCGACGGCACGTGGACCTTCGAGGAACTCCCCGCGCGGCCCATGGAGCGTGTCGACGTCGTCGTGGGCCCTGGAGACGACCCGACGCGGCGCGTGCTCGAGGCCCTCCCGAAGGACGTTGCCGGGCGGCTCGTGCGCATCGAGGTCCGCCTGCCCGATGAGCTCCGTCCGTCCCTGGACGAGAAGAAGCTGGAGAAACATCTCGCGGACGCGTTTCACTACGAGGTCCGCCTCACGTCCACGGAGCGGGCGCGCACCGCGACGGACGAGTTCACGATGGACCCGCTGCGCCTCCTGTCCGACTACGTGGACAAGAGCCTCGCGGACCACCCGCGGCGGGACGCGATCAAGGCCGAGGCCCTGCGGCTCCTGAGGGAGGCCCTCGCGTGAAGGGCTCCGAGGTCGACGTGGAGGCGGCCGCGGCCTTCGAGCCCGCCTCGGGGGCGGAGGGCTTCGTTCTCGAGGAGATCGAGATGCGGGGCTTCATGCGGTACGTCGAGAAGACGGACCCGCCCATCCGCTTCCCCGAGAAGTTCACCGTCATCACGGGCCGCACCGGCGCGGGCAAGTCGTCCATCCTCGACGCGATCACGTTCGCCCTGTACGGCTCCACGACGCGGACGGACATCCAGACCGTGAAGACGTCGGACGTATGCCGACCTGGCGGCTACGTCCGCGTGGCGTTCCGCCAGGGGGACAGCCGCTGGGAGGTCCGCCGCGGCTTCACGACGAAGAAGGACTCCTACCTGGAGATCAGCCGCGACGGCGAGACGGTCTCCGGGACGATCCGGGAGAAGGAGCAGACCGTCCACGACGTCGTCGGCCTGGACTACGTAGGCTTCCGCAACTCGACCTTCGTCCGGCAGGAGGAGATGAAGGACCTCGGCTCGGCCCGCGGCGCGGACCGGCTCGCGGTCTTCCAGAAGCTCTTCCGCCTCGAGGTCTTCGAGCGCGCCCTGCAGAAGGCCAAGGAGCAGCAGGCCGCGGTGCAGTCGGACCTGCGGGCGAAGGACGCGGACATCGCCGCGCGCACGGAGGCCCTCCTGAGGCTGCCGCCCGCCCGGGAGGCGTTCGAGGACGCGCGGAAGCGGCTTGCGGCGGGCGGTTTGCAGCTGGCCGCCTTGGAGGAGAAGCTCCGTGCCGCCGAGGAGGACCTGAAACGCAAGGAGGCGGACCACGAGGCGTGGGTCCGCTCCAACGCCGCCCTCGAGGAACGAAGGCGGCAGATTAACGGCCTGCGACAGCGCATAGATGAGGCGCGGGAGCGAGGGAAGCAGGCCGCGGAGGTCGAACAGCAGCTCAAGAGTCTCGAGAAGGACGTGGTCGACCTTGACGCGGTCCGGGAGGAGCTGGACCGACTGAAGGAGCGCCAGCAGGGCCACGAGCGCGCGCGCCTCGCCGCAGACTCTGCGGCGCGACTCTTCGACCAGGCGAAGCGGGACCACGAGCGGCGACGCGACCAGATCAAGGACAAGATCGACGCGGTCCACCGCAAGGTCGCGGCCCTCGACACGAAGCTCGACCGCGAGGGCGCCTTCAACCTCCTCCGGGACGAGGGGCGACTCGAGGAGCGCCTCGCGCGCATCACGCGGGAGCTGGAGTGGCTCGCCGAGCGGCCCGAGTTGGTGAAACAGCTGCACGAGGAGCACGCGCGCACGGAGAAGGCCCTCGCCCACATCCGCGGGAAGGTTGGCTCCATCGACGAGGGGTCCTTCGTCCTCACCGAGCTCCAGCGGCAAATCGAGGACCTCCGGGCGGACCTGAAGCGCGAGGTCGACGAGAGCCACGAGACGCTCAAGCCCCTCGACGACGCGAAGATCACCGCGCTCCGCGAGCTCGACGCCCATGGATTCTCCGAGCGGGACCGACGGCACCTCGAGGAACTCACGCGGTCGGCCCAGGAGAAGACCGTCAAGCGCCGGAAGGCGGATGAACTGGCCGTCCGGATCAAGGGACTCGGAGACGCCACGGCCCTCCTCGCAGACCTCGGCCGCCAGACCGAGACCGCGGAGGCGGAACGGAAACGTCTCGAAGCCGACACGAGGGCGCTCGAGCCCAAGGAGGCGTCGTACGCCGGCGCGAGGCAGGCGCTCGAGAAGCTCCGCGGCACCCTGGACGAGGAGCGGCAGGCGTTCCACACCCTGGAGGGCCAGGCGAAGCAGCTCCATGCGCAGATCGAGGGACTGGAGGCCGACGCCGCGAAGCTCAAGGAGGCCGAGCGCGAACGGGACGCACTTCGGGTCCGCGCCGAGATCGCGGACGTCCTCGTGACCCGCATCTTCCACAACCGTGGCGTGGTCATGTACGCCATCGACCAGCTCCTCCCGGAGCTCGAGATCGAGGCGTCGCGGAACCTAGCCGAGCTCACGGACGGACGGTTCAACCGCATCAAGCTCGAGACGTACGAGGAGGGTCGCGGCCACGGCATCAAGATCCAGGTGCAGGGCGTGGACGGCCTCTGGCACGACGTGGGCGAGTTCAGCGGCGGCGAGAAGACGCAAATCAACGCGGCCCTGCGCTTCGCGATCGCCCGCGAGCTGACGTCCCTCCCGCAGATGGGGCGCGCCTTCGGCCGCATGAAGACCCTGTTCATCGACGAGGGCGACCTCGGCTCCCTGGACACGGAGGTCTCCCGGGAACTCTTCGTCCAAAAGCTCTTCCGCATGGGGGAGTTCTTCGAGAAGGTCATCCTGATCACGCACCTGGCCGAGGTCGCGGACCGCTTCCCGAGCCGCCTTCGGGTCACGATGACGCCGAACCAGGAGTCTCGCGTGGAAGTCCTGGCATGAGCTACGTGGACGACATGCGGAAGGAGCTCGAGCTCCTCGTCCGGAACCAGCGGAACCTCCCGATCCCGCCCGAGGCCGTGCCGGACCTCCACGTCTTCCGCCCCGCGGACCCGCCGCGGGACATGGTCGCGGTGGACGGCTCCTACGCGTTCCTCCTGAACCTCTCGAGCTGGTGGCTCGCCCTCATCTCCGTCGGCCTGCTGCGGTACCGCTTCGACGGGGCGAAGTACAAGCGGCTCGACGTCCGCCTGATGCAGCGCATGCTCGGCATCTCCACCTTCGCCGAGTTCGTGGAGAAGCAGGACGACCTCCACCGGTCCCTGTTCGAGTTCACCCGGGGCGCGGGGGAGAACCAATCGCGGGACATGGTGAACGAGTACCGCCGGCTCATCGAAGGCCAGCTCGCGATCAACTTCGCGGACGACTTCGAGGGCGGCATCGTCGCCGTGGACGGCACCCTCTCCGAGTTCCCGAAGCAGTTCACGTTCATGAAGCGCCTCGTCGAGGTCTGCGAGAAGCGCGAGCACGTCCTCGTCGGCGTGTCGAAGGACAGCGCGCTCCACACGTTCGGCCAGGTCTTGACAGACGAGGACTTCCTGGCCCGCTGCCAGTCCGAGCTGCCCCACGACGCCATGGCGTTCGCCCGCGCGCCGAAGGAATCCGAGGCGGCGCGGGAGGGCCTCCTGCACGGGGACATCTATTACGCACGGCTGCATCCGCAGGGCCGGAAGTGGTTCCGGGTGGACGTGGGCACGTTCCGCGACGAACCGGAGTACGTGTTCGGGCAGCTCGCGCCCTACGCGAAGAGCCTGGTGTCCGTCGGCTACCCGTGGCCGCTCATCGAGGCCCATCGCATGGCCGTCACCGTGCGGCAGCTCAAGCCCATCTACCAGGAGACCGTGATCAAGGCGGGGCTCCGCATGGGGATCGACGTGCGCACCCTCTTGGACGGCCTCACGGAGGTCGAGGGCCGCAAGCGCTCCGCCTTCCACGAGTACCTGGACAAGGTCGCGAGGGATCTGCGATGAAGATCGGGGAGATCGTCGCCGCGAGCGTGATCGACGGCCTCGTGGCCAAGCTGCAGCTGGGCAACCCGGAGGAACTGCGCATCGCCTACCCCGTCATCGTCCAGGGCGAGCGATACGACTTCTACTGCCTCGTCGAGGACGTCCTGAACGAGGCGAGCGACATCGCGGACCAATTGGCCGGCTCCACGATCAGCGACGTGGTCGTGCCGCGGCCGGAGACGCACGAGGGGTACGGCGGCCCCATCTTCTACTCGAAGGCGAAGCTGCGGATGATCCAGCTCATCGACCGGGAGACGAAGGCCCTGAGCGAGCCCCAGACGATCCCGCCCTACTTCGCCGAGTGCCGCCACGCGACGAAGCAGGACGTGGAGCGGATCTACGAGCCCACCGCGAAGTCCGCGCCCCTCGGGACGATCACCGGGGTGGAGCCGTTCTACGTCCACGTGGACATGGAGAAGCTCGTGGAGAAGCCCTTCGCGATCTTCGGCCGCACGGGCACGGGCAAGTCGATCCTGAACAAGCTCGTCTGCACCGCGATCCTGTCGCGGGACGCCGGCAGCGTCCTCATCTTCGACATGCACGGCGAGTACGGCGTGTACAGCAAGACGGACGGCACGGAGGGGCTGAAGTACTACTTCCCGGGCAAGGTCGAGATCTTCTCCCTGGACGAGAAGAACGCGGAGGCGAAGCCGTTCGTCCTGGATCCGGACCAGATCACGCCGGAGGACCTCATCATCGCGTTCCAGGACCTCACGCCGCCCATGATCGACCACATCTACGCGATCGATCGCACGAAGCCGCGGGGCGTCGACCTCGTGACGGCGATCCGCGAGAAGCAGGCCACGGAGGCGGAGGTGGAGGGCGGGCAGCTGCACCTCATGGTCCTCCAGGCGCTCCAGCGGCGCATGGGGCGCTTCCAGCGCCTCCCGTTCATCAAGAAGGGCGGCAAGGACGCGTTCAGCCAGATGCTCGCCCTGATCAAGTCCGGCAAGAGCGTCGTCCTGGACTTCGGCGATTACGGCACGGACCAGATGATCTACCTGTTCGTCGCCAACGTCCTCGCCCGGCGGCTGTTCGAGCTGTACACGGAGCAGACCCCCGACTACCCGCGGCTCGTCCTCTTCCTCGAGGAGGCCCACAAGTTCCTGGACCCGCGCCTCGTCGAGTACTCGATCTTCAGCCGCCTCGCGCGGGAGACGCGGAAGTTCAACCTCATCCTCGCCCTCATCGACCAGCGCCCCTCGCGCATCGACGACGAGGTGCGCAGCCAGCTCGCGAACCGCCTCGTCATGTCCCTCAAGGAGCCGTCCGACGTGGAATCGGCCCTGGCGGGCGTCCCGGACAAGGGGATGTGGGTGAACATCGTGGCCAAGCTGCCCCTGCGCACGGTCGCGGTCCTCGGGGACGCGATCCGCATCCCCACGGTGATCGACGTGCTCGAGTACGAGGACCTGAAGGTGCGCAAGTACCTCCTGCCGCCGGAGACCGTGGACGAGGGCACGATGGAGGCCATCGGGGACCGCGCGGACGACCTCCTGGGCCGTGGCTAGGACTCCCCTCGGCCCTCCCTCCGCGGAGTCCGTGGGCTTCGCCGCGCTACACTTTTATACCCCGGGCCGAATGGGATAGGTCCATGGCCCTCAGCATCCCCGCCATCTCCCCCAGCGCTGGCCTCATCGTGGGAGCCATCCTCCTCGTCACGGGGCTCCTCCTCGCGTTCTGGGGCCACGGCATCTGGGCCGCCGTCATGTCGATGATCGGCGCCCTGCTCGGCAGCGCGGTGGGCTACATCTTCGGCGCCGCGATCGGCGGCAGCGCGATCGTGGGACTGATCCTCGCCCTCGTCGGCGCGGTCATCGGCAGCATCCTCTTCTCCAAGCTCGTGAAGGTCGCCCTCGCGTTCCTCGTCGGCGTCCTGGCGGGTACCCTCGTCTATGCGCTCCTCCACGGCCAGGCGAACTTCAGCGCGACGACGCTCGACGCGCCGCTCATCGTCGCGCTCCTCGTCGTCATCGTCGTCTTCGGCATCGCGTACTACTTCATCGACGACCTCATCGGAATCATCACGGCCGCACTCGGCGGGCTCCTGGTCGCGGCCGGGCTGTACCTCGTGAACGTCGCGACGGCCCTGGCGGCCGTCGCGGGCATTGGCGCCTTCGTCCTCGGCGCGGTCGTGCAGACGCGGGCGATCAACCGCAAGCGACGCATCCGGGAGGAGCAGAGGGCCATGGAGCACGCCCAGGCGCAGGCGGTGCCCTACTACCCACCCCCTCCGCCGCCGCCCCCGTGAGATGATCGTCCGCCTCGAGCGCGTCGTCCCCTTCCCGCGGGACGCCGTGTATGCCTGGTGGACGGACTTCCGTCCGGACGACCATCCGGGACGGCCGTCCCCGGCGACGAGCTCGCGGGAGATCCTGCGGCGCGAGGGCAACGAGGTCTGGCTGCGGGACCGCGCGGCCCGCCCCGCGCCGGTCACGATCGAGGAGCACGTGGTCCTCCGTCCGCCGGACGGGTACACGGTGGACGCCCGCTATCCCGGTGCCGACGTCCGGTACGAGTACCGCTTCGACCCCGTGGCCGAGGGGACGCGGATCCGCCTGGAGGCGGTCGCGCATCCGCGCCACGTCGGCCGGGTCCTGCTACCCCTGTTCCGCGGTCGCATCCAGCGCTACGCGGAGCGGGACACGGACTACCACCTGCGGCGGATGGCGGACGACCTCACGGGTGGCACTCCCTGAGGCACTTTCACCCATCCCCCTTCCGCCCCCGCCTTTATAGCGAGCCTTCCATCGTTCCAGGGACGGGGAGGACAACGATGGCCCTCATCACGGAGACGCTCGCGACGCCGGAGGTACGCGTCGAGACACGCAAGGCCCTCACGACCTCCGTGCCGACCCTGGACCGCCTCCTCGGTGCCTTCGAGGCGGGGAAGGTCACCCTCATCGACAGCGGCAGCGACTTCGTCTTCCACCTCACGACCCTCCTCTGTGTGCGCGCGGTCATGGAGGGCGGGAGCGTCGTCTTCGTGGACGGCGGGAACTCCGTGGACCCGCACGGCATGGTGGCCCTGGGGAAGCACGCCGGGCTGACGCGCGAGGAGATCCTGCCGCGCGTCCACGTCGCGCGGGCGTTCACCTGCCACCAGATGACCACATTACTATTGGACATGTTGGATAAAAAGATCGAGGAGACCCACGCCGGGCTCGCGGTCCTCGCCTGCCTCCCGGAGATGTACCTGGACGAGGACGTCGACGTGGGCGAGGCCCACGCGCTCTTCCAGCGGTCCCTGCGGGCGGCCCGCCAGGCGATCGCGGGCCGCGACGTCGTCGGACTCGTGACGAACGCAGGCCTGTCGAAGCTCTACCGCCGCCGGTCGATCCGCCGCCAGCTGTACGAGTCCGTGGACCGCGTGGTCCGCATCGCCCACGGGCGGAACGGCGTGCTGGTCACCCGCTCCGATTCCGACGTCGCGGAGTGGTACCGCCCCGTGCCACCGGACCAGCGCACCCTGGACGACTTCGCGGACGCGCGGCCGAGGATCGTGGACCTCGCGGCGATCAGCGCGCCGCACGCCCTCCGGAACGCGGAGCACATGCGGTTCTCCTGGTGACACAGGTCAGAGGACGCCGGCGAAGGCGGACCACGCCAGGTATGCCGCGAAGACGGCGAGGACAGCGATTGAGAAGGCGAGGACGATGTGGTACGTCTGGGCGTAGCGCTTCTGGGCCGCGCGCAGGAGGAACGGGAAGGTGCTAATCCAGAGGAGGATGCCGGCGAAGAAGCCGACGAAGACGAGCGGGCCGAAGGCGTCGATGAGGGCGATGCCCGCGGTCAACCACCACACAATCGAGTACGGACTCGTGAGGTTCGTGGCCACCCCGGTGACGTAGGAGGTCGCGTGGACGGCGCGCTCGGGCACGGCCATGACGGGCTCGGCCCTCCAGGCCTTCGACGTCTTCCAAGCGAGGTAGGCCATGACCGCGGCTCCGAGGAGGGCGATCGCGGGGAAGACGGACCGCGCGCTCAGGAGGTAGGAGTGCGCGAGGAGGGAGATCGTGAGCCACAGCAGGTCCACGGTCATCGCGCCCAATCCCACGAGGAAGCCCGCGCGCCACGAGCGCGTCACCCCGTGCGAGGCGATGAGCGCGTTCACGGGCCCGGGCGGCGCGGCGAGGGACAGGGCCAGGAGGACGCCGATGCCCGCGCCCGCGAGGCTCTCGAGGACCACGCGGCGCGATGGCGGCGGAGGCACATCAACTCGCCGCGAACCTTATAGCCGGCCCGGCCATCGTCGGCGCCGTGCGCATCGGCGCGT
>JAJYKG010000036.1:0-11474 GCA_021788795.1 Thermoplasmata archaeon
CATGAGCCAGGCGGAGGCCTGCTTAGACAGCCCGGCGCGGCGGCACGCCGTCGTGACCCATTGCCGGAAGGTCCTCGGGCGGAGTCGCGGGAGGTTGTAGCGGCGGGCGAGGGCCATCCACAGCCGCCCGAAGTCCCGCGGATCGAGGTGCCGCTCGAAGTCGACGCGGTGCAGGGCCCCCGCGGACCGCCACAGGAAGAACGGCGAACATGACGGAGGACGCACGGTGGGCCACGGCGATGGCCTTCGTGGGGACGCGAGGCATCGAGACGATTGTACGGGCCACGTACGCCAAGGCCCTTCTGGCCGGGACTCACCCGGGTTTTCGAATCGCGGAGACGCATGAGGCCGAAGCCGAACGCGCCCGCTCCGAGTGCGCTCAACGCGATTCCCAGCATCGACGGCTCCGGGTCACAGAGGGGGCCAGGACCTGCACCAATCGGAACAGCAACCACGCCATAGTTAGCATGCGACGGAGACCACAGAGACCCCGAACGGGATCAATACGAGGCCGGCCAGCACCCACGCGGCAATCACGCTCCGGTAGGTCGCCATGAAGAAGATGCTGCTGAAAACCAGCCCGGCGCCCACAGCCAAGATGACGGCCACGCTTGCGCGCGAGTCCGCTGCGTATTCATACGGAATCAAGAATCCTAGTCCGAGGAGCCCGGTGAACAGGAGAAACTGGCCAATCAGGCCAGCGGCCGTACTCGTCAGGGCGATTGCGATTCCGCGTCCACGCCGCCCGTCCTTGCCAACCATACTGTGCTTCCACCTCCTCGTCGTGGCAAAAGCCTTCCGGACACGTTCGGGAATCACCTGATTCTGGCACCTATGCGGCCCTGCGGTCCACATCGTCCGGGCTGCAGGACGACCCACACGAGGTGGACCATAACGCCTTCATTGCGATGAGGGCGAGGGTGAGACCCCGATCCGCGACCCGGCAGTACCATCCGAGCGGGTCGAGCGCGGTGTTGACGTTGACTCCGATGAAGCACACACGCAAGTCGAGCAGGAGGAAGGCGTCCTCGTGCCGGTATTGCGAGACCCGTTCCTCGCGCGTCGGCGATCCGTCCCGTCGTGTACGTTGGGGCCAAGATCGCAAGAAGAGGGACATCGCATCGAGGAAGACCAAGGCTCCCGCGGCGCCGAGCTGCATCCCGAAGGGCGCCGTCGCGGTCGCTGCTGTGTAGAGGGCTGTCATCGTCCCGAGGAAGCGAATTCCGGCCAAGTATGCGACGCCCATTCTCTGGCGGAGCGTAGGGTCCATGTTGAAGGCCACGTCCGCTCGTCGCGGCAAAGTCGTTGCGCCCACAGCACGGGGTCGGGGGCGGGAGCAGTGCGATGGACCCAAACGCCCTGGCGCGGAATTGAGAGAGCCGGGTATCAGGGTGCGACCATCATCTCCACCAAGTGCAACCGCAAAGAGGGCCTGGCACGAGGGGGCTCCCAGCGGGATCTGCGCCCCTGGCCGCCCGCCCACAGCGAAGATGGGAGCGACGGGCATGGGTCGCCACCCACCCTCCCACAGGCCCCACTCTGCACAAGAGGGCCCCCAGTATCCCCTGCAGTGGGACGAGGCGGCTGCCCGTAGGGAATCCCATGGTGGGCAGAGATTGGCTCGCGGGCAGCAGCGGGGTAGCCCCGGGAGGCCCCAACGAAGGTCGTTGTGCGCGGTATCGCAGAAACGTTGCGCAGGGCTAGGACTCCCGCGGCCGGTAGCGGCGCAGGACCTGGGCGGCCCACTGCACCTTGCGGAACTCGTGCGGGTCGCCGCCCCTGTCGGGATGGCAGGCCTTCGCGCGCTGGCGGAACGCCTTCTCGACGGCCTCGCGGCTCGGCCACCCGCGCCCGAAGCGCGGCGGATGGATGCGCACGGCGTCGAAGCCTAGGATGCGGAAGGCGGTCTCGATGCCCTTGGTCTGCAGGTAGAACTCGCGGAGGTCGTCGAAGATCCCGCCGGCCTCGTGGCCCCCTTCGATGCTGTACCTCCGGTGGTCCGCGCCAACGGCGGAGTCCGTGCGGTGGTCCTGGTCGCAGGCGAAACAGAAGTACCGGTCGGCCACGCCGAGGGAACGCGGCCCGCGGTCATGGAGTTTGGGCCGCACCCGGAGGACCAAGGGTTTATTGAACGGGGCCGCGATGGCGCGTCCGTGTCGTTCCGGGCCGGGCCTTCCGTGTTCAAGGACCAAGCCAAGCTCTCCTTCGACTACGTCCCGGAGAAGATGCTCCACCGCGAGGCCCAGATGCAGCGGCTGTTCAGCTACTTCCGCCCCATCGTGGACGCCGGGATGTCGAGCAACGCCTTCCTCTACGGTCCCGTGGGCACGGGGAAGACGCACAGCGCGAAGCGGTTCTGCACGGACTTCAAGAGGTACGCGGAGGAGAAGGGGCGCGCCCTGGACTTCATGCCCGTGAACTGCCGGAAGAACCTGGGGGACGACGCGGTCCTCCTGACCCTCGTCCGCCACTTCGACGCCCACTTCCCGGACCGCGGCTTCTCCATCTCGGAGAAGCTCGAGACGCTCCGCCGGCACCTGGAGAAGAACAAGCTCCAATTCATCGTGATCCTGGACGAGGTGGACGCGCTCCTGAAGAAGAGCGGCGCGGACCTCATCTACTCCTTCGCGCGGATCGCGGAGGAGAGCACCGCGGCGAAGGGGAACATCTCCATGATGCTGATCTCCCAGCGGCCCAACGCCCTGGAGTACATGGACGCCGCGGCCCTGAGCACGTTCCGCCGCTCCAACGTCGTCGAGTTCCCCAAGTACGACTTCAAGGAGCTCCGGGACGTCCTCGCGGACCGCGTCCGCCTCGCGATGCACCCGGGGACCGTGGAGGACGAGATCGTCGGCCTGATCGCGGACATCGCCTCGGAGCTCGGCGACGCGCGCTACGCGATCGAGCTTCTGGACAAGGCGGGCATGCTCGCGGACGAGGAGTCGTCGGAGACCGTGACCGCGGAGGCCGTGCGCGGCGCCAAGTCCCAGGTGCATCCGACGGGCCTCGAGGAGCGGCTCGCCCTCCTGGACGTGCCCAAGAAGCTCGTCCTCCTCGCGATCGCCCGCAAGATCCGCCGCAAGGCGTACATCACGATGGGCGAGGCCGAGGAGGCGTACAAGCTCGTCTGCGAGGAGTATGGAGAGAAGCGCCGCGCGCACACGCAGTTCTGGAAGTACGTGGGCGACCTCGACGCCCTCGGGCTCATCGACACGAAACTCAGCGGCGAGGGCGTCGTGGGCAAGACGACGCTCATCTCGCTCCCGGAGCTCCCGTCCAAAATCCTAGCTGATAATCTCGAAAGAGGCTTAAAGAGGCGATGACCGATTTTCCCTGAACCATGGGATGGGTGCACGCACAGGACCACGCATGGGGGTCCGACGACGAAGGTGTGAGAACCGGGTTGCCTATGGACATCGAGAAGGGCGTCTGCTACCTCGTGAAGGAGAAGAAGCCGGACGTGAGCTACCGGCTCTTCGAGGTCCTCCTGGAGCAGAAGCTTCCTGGGCTCGTGGTCACGCGGCAGTATCCGGAGCGGGTGCGACGGGAGCGCGGCTTGGCGGACGCGCGGATCATCTGGCTCAGCCACACGCCGGGCGAGGACTTCCACAACCCGACGGCGATCGGCACGCTGGCGAAGGTCCTGCAGAAGTTCATCGAGGACAACGGCGGCGAGGGCGTGATCCTCCTGGACGGACTGGAGTTCCTGATCATCAACAACGGGTTCCTCCAGACGCTCATGTTCGTGGAGCACGTGAACGAGTTCATCATGCAGCACCGCGGCATCCTGCTGCTGCCCGTGAGCCCCGACACGCTCGAGGAGAAGGAGCTCGCGCTCCTCGAGAGGAACCTCAAAGTGCTCGAGTCCCCCGCGCTGCGGACGGACCTGGAGACGCGCGAGGTCAGCAAGCTCCTGGACACGTACTGAGGCGCCCGACCGCGATCCCAGGAGCGCACAGTCCACGTCACCCGGTGCGCACCGGTTCGCTGCCGCCCGCCCAGACGCACCCTCCCGGGCGCGCGAACCGACAACTGATAATCGGGTACCAAGGCACATGAACGGAGCCCGGCTAATATACAGAGCCCGGATGCGGATGCCCCAGGCCTACGGAGAACGCGGATCGGACCCCGAGACGCCTTTCCCGATCGAGGAAGGCGTCTGCCACCTCGTTCGAGGCAAGTCCGTGGACTCGACCTACCGGCTCGCGGGCGTGCAGGCGGAGCAGAGCGTGCCGGTGCTGTGCGTGACCCGGATCTACCCGGACCGGCTGCGGGCGAGGTACAGGCTCGCGAGCGCCACCGTGTGGTGGATCACGGAGAGCCCGGGCGAGGGGCACTTCGACCCCACCGCGGTCGGCACCCTGGCGAGCGCGATCGAGGGGTACATCGACCGCCATCCGGAAGGCTGCCTCGTCGTCCTCGACGGCGTCGAGTTCATCGCCATCCGCATCGGCTTCACGAAGGCCCTGCTGTTCATCGAGCACGTGAACGAGTTCATCATGCCCCGGCGGGCGACCGTCCTGGTGCCCGTGGACCCCGAGTGCTTCGACCCGAAGGAGTACGCCCAGCTGGAGCGCTTCACGGGCGGCATCGCGGAGGAGGACCTGAGGGACGCGCTGGACACGTTCGAGGTGAACCGAAACCTCGGCGAGGGCTAGCGGGGCGATGCGGCGCGCTGTCGCCCGACGAAGTCGTCCACGAGGCCCAGGAACTTCTCTTCCTTCCCCTTGGGGATCGTCGCGCCCGCGGCGATGTTGTGCCCGCCGCCGTCGCCCTCCAGGGACTCCGCGGCCTCGCGGCACGCCGCGGCGAGGTCCACGCCCTGGGAGATCTGCGTGCGGGTCCCTCGCGCCGAGACCTTCGTCTGCCGGTCCATGACGGAAAGCCCGAACACGGGCTTGGACTGGTCGAAGTAGAACTGCATGCCCGCGCCAGCCACGGAGCCGGCGAGGCTCGCCTCCTCGCAGTAGAAGAACTGGACGTGCTTCTTGGCGAACATCCCCTCCGTCTCGAGGGCCCGGAGGTGTTCGAGGACCCGGTTCGTGTACCGGTCCAGGAGGGACTCCGCCTTCGCCAGCGCCTCCCGGTCCCCGAGGCACACGGCCATGCCCAGGCCCATCTGCTCGAGGCGGTCGCAGCTGTTCACGTAGGCCTCGAGGTCCTGCGCGTACATCTGGTCCGGTTCGATCCAGTAGCGGTCCTCCACGAGGACGTCCAAGGCCTCCGGGGCGGCGCCCTGCTCCACGAGCCGCACGGCGAGGACGGAGGCCAGGCGGCGCCGCTGCGCCGGGTCGAGCGAACGCAACGTCGCGGCCGGGTCCACGCCAACGGACCGCAGGAAGGCCTCTGCCGCCTCCGGGCGGCCGCCGATCCCGCGGAAGAACGGGGAGATGGAGAGGGCGAGGGCTTGGGCGAGGAGACGGTCCCGGAGCGCGAGGCGGCGCTCGGGGGCGAGGACCTTGCGGTCCACCGCCTCCGCGAACAGCGCCGCGTTGACCCCGACGAAGCCGCCCACGTCCTGCTTGTCGCCGATGGCGCCCGCGGCTGCGACCCCGGCGAGGTCCCAGTTCGCGTCGTCGAGGGCGAGGGCGAAGACCCAGGAGGTCGTGGCGCCGCACATCTCCCGCGCGCCGTCGACGCCGAAGAGGTGTGGGTTGACGTGGACGACCCGCTCCGAGTCGCGGAGGGGCTTGTGGTGGTCCAGGACGACCGCGGGGAACGGGAGGGCCTCGAGGAGGTCCAGCTGGGCCGAGCCCATGTCGCTCACGAGGAGCAGCTCGTTCGGCTCCGCCTTGACGCGGTCCACGGTCGCGGCGTCGAGGGCGTGGGACATGGTCGCGTGGACGCGCTTGCCGCGGCGCATGAGGGCGCGCGCGAGGATCGCCGCCGACGTGGTGCCGTCGGGATCGTAGTGGCAGAGGACGCGCACCCGGGACACGCCGTCGACGAGGGCCGCGGCGCGCTGGACGCGCTCGAGCAGGCCCTGAGGCGCCAGGTCCTCCAGGCGCTTGGCCATCGGCGCACCTACTTCACTTGGAGCTCCGCGAGCTTGGCCGAGTAGTCCCAGTCCGCGGGGAGGACGCCTTCCTCCTTGTAGTACTTGGAGAGCCGGCGGATTCGGGACTCGATGAGCTGGAGTCCGCGCTTGTTGCTGAGGTCCTTCGCGTGCTCCCCGAGGTGCACCTGGAGGGAGGCCGCGCGCTTGATGAGGCTCGCGAGGTCCTCGGGGATCGCGGGCTTGACGTTCTTGGACGCGAGGATCTGAACGACGCTCTTTCCCGTCGCGAGGCGGATGTTCGGGACGCCGTAGGCGTCGCGCAGCCGCACGCCGATGCCCGCCGCGGAGAGGCCTTCCTGATGGAAACGGAGGACCGCCTCCTCGATTTCCGCCTTCTCCATGGTCACCCACGCGGGGTTCGCCTTGAGGAACGGCCTCGTGGAACCGCTCTTGCCCTTGCGCTTCGCATGGAGACGTGCCATCGGATTTCCTCGGAGGGGAAGGTCGCATACCGCGCACCGGTATTTAAGATTGACCGCGGGACCGAGGCGGCCGCGAATCGCCCCCCGAGCGTTGCCCGGCCGGATCGGGGACCGGGGCGAGGCGGCTCGCTTGCGGGCGGGGACTATGGAATCCCCATAGGCCCCCCATAGAGACCGATTGTCACGGCAGACCTCGTCGGGAACCCCCATAATGTCCGGGCAATTCCTTCGGCCAACCTAATTGGGGAAGTGAGCGAGTGAACGGCAAGACTGACAGCAATAACCCCTCGCCGGAGCGCCCGGCCGCGGAGGCGGATTCAATCCTTTCCGGTGGTCACCGGAGGAAGCGGAACCTCTCCCTCGGCGCGGCCCTGGGCATCGGCATCGTCCTGCTTGTGGCGGGAATCGGTGTCGGCGTCCTCGTGCAGCAGGACGTGCTGAACCCGGGTAACGTGGGGCAGAGTGGAGTAACGACGCAGACGATCACGGAGACCGGATCGACCCTCCTGGGACCCCTCTTCGAAATCTGGGGCCCGAACTACACGAAGCTGAATCCGAACGTGCAGGTCGCCCCGGACCTGACCGGGAGTGGCGCGGGAATCAGCCAAGCCGAAGCGGGCACCGTGGACATCGGCGCGACGGATGCGTACCTGACCCCGGCCACCGCGGCACAGTACCACCTGATCAACGTCCCCGTGGCCATCTCGGCCCAGCTCGCGATGTACAATCTGCCCGGGCTCAACAACGTCCACCTGAACCTGAACGGCACCGTGCTGGCGAAGATCTACTCCGGGGTCATCACGAACTGGAACGACCCTGAAATCCAGGCCGCGAACCCCGGCGTCAGCCTCCCGAACAACCCCATCGTCGTCGTCCACCGGTCGGACGGGAGCGGGGACACGTTCATGTGGACTTCCATGATGTATCTCTCCTGGTCTGGGTGGAACTACAGCTATGGCACGAGCGTGAAGTGGCTCTCCACCTCCCTCGGATACAACGGGAACGGCGGCGTGGTCACGGGCCTGAGCAAGCAGTCCTACACGATCGGCTACGTGGGCATCAGCTGGCTGAACCAGGCTGAAGCATATGGCCTCGGGTACGCGGCTCTGGGCGACCAAGCGGCCAACGTCGACGGGACGAACCCTGCGAACTACATCCTGCCCAGTTCGGCCAACATCAGCCAGGACGCGAGCCTCGGCCTCCAGAACCTGCAGCCCCCGAGCGTGGCGGTCAGCCTGATCCTCGGCGGCGTGGCGGGCGCGACCAACCTGCACACCCCCGGACAGGGAGGCACGATGCCCACCGCGCAGTACCCGACGCCGTACCCCGACGTGAACCTGGAGTACACCCTGATCTCAACCCAGCCCAAGGACGCGGTCCACCAGAAGTACGTGGTCCAGTTCCTGGAGTGGGCCCTGGCGCACGGCAACAACGCCGTGTACCTGAACCAGGTGTACTTCCTACCCCTGACGCCGGCCATCATCGGGTACGACATGCAGGCCCTGGCCACCGTGCCCATCAGCGGGTGAGCGAAGCCCGTTGCCGGGTCGGTGTCCATGGGGAGCCCAACCGAGGAGGCTGCAGCTCGCAGCCTCCCCCTTTCCAATTCTGACGCTCCACAGACGGGATACGAAACCTCATCAACCGCCCCTTCTTCCATCGGGGCCGTGCTGCGACGCCTCGCCCGGTGGGCAGGGAGCATCCCCGCCCTGCTGCCGCTGGGGTTCCTGGCCGCCATCGTCCTCACCCTCGTCTTCGCGACCGGTCTCGAGAACTTCGGCCTGTCCTTCTTCGGCACGGACTGGAACCCTTCGACGGGAGACCCTTCCAAGGCGGTCTTCGGGATCATGACGTTTGTCGTGGGCACGCTCATCACATCGGTCTTCGCGCTCGTTTTCGCGCTCGGGTTGAGCCTCGCCCTGGCCCTCTCCATCGTGTTCTACCTGCCGCCCCGGATGTCCCAGGTCCTTGCACCCTTCGTCGACCTGCTGGCGGGCATCCCGAGCGTCGTGTACGGAATCTGGGGCTTCTGGATCGTCGCGCCCGTGTTCGGCGAGACGATCAACCCGACGATCGTGAGGTACCTGGGTTGGATCCCGGGACTCCAGGGGCCCGTCATCGCCAGCGGCGTCGGAATCCCGCTCGCGATCCTCATCCTGACCCTCATGATCGTCCCGGTCACCACGACCCTCATCCGCGACAGCCTGCGCGCGGTGCCGCAGGCCCTCGACGAGAGCGGCCTCGCGCTCGGCGCGACCCGCTGGGAGGTCATCCGCCGCGTGGACATCCCGTATGCGAAACGGGGCATGTGGAGCGCGGTGCTGCTGGGCTTCGGGCGCGCCGTCGGCGAGACCGTGGCCGTCTTCATGGTCATCGGAGACGCCACGAAGCTCCCCGCCAGCCTGCTCGACGTCTCGTACACGATGCCCGGCGCCCTCGTGGGCCAGCTCGACAGCGCGTTCATCCAGCCCAACTACCTGCACGCCCTCGCCGAGCTCGCCATCGTCCTGTTCCTGATCACCTTTGTCGTCAACTTCGCGGGGAGGCGCTTCGTGAGCCGGATCGTCGTCCGGCCGACGGGCGCCCTGAGCGTCCGGGGGGCGGGACCATGAACGCGACCGAGGACTCCCTGGTTGGTACGTCGGCCCGCTTCCGTCGACGGCGGCGGGTCGACCGCTGGCTCGGGCGCCTCCTGCCCTTCACGTTCCTCCTCGTGATCCTCCCGCTCCTCGACATGGTCTACTGGATCGCGACGCGCGCCCTTCCGACGTTCTCCTGGGCCACCTTGACCACGAACCCCTCGGGCACCTCCGGCGGCCTGTACGGACCCATTGTCGGATCCGCGGAGATCCTGGCGATCTCCACGACGATCGCCGCGGCGATCGGGATCGCGGGGGGCATCTACACGGCCGAGTTCGCCTCGGAGCGCATGGCGGCGACCGTGCGCTTCACCACGAACCTCCTGGCGGGAGTGCCGTCCATCGTGGTCGGCTACTTCGGCTACTTCGCCCTCGTCCTCTACTTCGGGTGGGGAGCGTCCCTGATCGCAGGCAGCGTCACCCTCTCCATCTTCATCCTGCCCTACGTGTTCCGCTCCGCGGACCTCGCCTTCGCCTCGGTGCCCAAGGACCTCCGGGAGGCGTCCCTCGGCATGGGGTCCACGCGCGTCCAGTACATCCGGCGCGTCGCGTTCCCCGTGGCGCTCCCGCAGGTCCTGAACGGCGTCTTCCTGGCGATGGCCATCGGCCTGGGCGAGACCGCGCCGCTCCTGTACACCGCTTTCTGGAACAACTTCCCGCCGACGGGGCTCAACCAGCCCGTCGGCTACCTGACTGGCCTCATCTGGAACTACTACGACGAGCCGCTCAGCTTCGGAACGGAGGTGACCATGGCGTTCCAGGCCGCCTTCATCCTCATGGTCGTGGTGATCGTCCTGAACCTCGCCATCCGCATCATCGGGGGGATCTACGCACGCAGACTCCGGGGGCTGTACCATTGAGCGTACCGGGTGAGAAGACGAACGGCTCCGTGCTCGCGACCCAGGACCTGTCCGTATGGGCGGGGGACAAACAGATCCTCAAGTCCGTGACGCTCGAGGCGCCCGACCGCACGCTGCTGGCCGTCATCGGACCGTCCGGATGCGGCAAGACCACGTTCCTGCGCAGCCTGAACCGGATGGTCGAGCTCTCGCACGGCCTCCGCGTCGACGGGACCGTGCGGTACCTCGGGCAGGACATCTACGACGCCCGGGTCGACCCCGTCCTCGTGCGACGCCGGATCGGCATGGTCTTCCAGCGGCCGACGGTGTTCCCCATGTCCATCTACGAGAACGTCGCCTTCGGGCTCCGCCTCGACCGGAAGCCGGAGGACGAGGTCGAGAAGAGCGTCGTCGGAGCGCTCCAGCGGGCCGGGCTGTGGGACGAGGTGAAGGACGACCTCGACCGTCCGGCCCTCTCGCTCTCGGGCGGCCAACAACAGCGGCTCTGCATCGCCCGCGCCCTGGCGGTGAGCCCGCGGGTGCTCCTCCTCGACGAGCCCACCTCGAGCCTCGACCCGGCCGCGACGCAGAAGATCGAGGGGACCCTCCAGGAGCTCCGGGAGGAAATGACGATCGTGCTGGTCACCCACAACGTCGCCCAGGCGGGACGCGTCTCGGACCGGACGGCGTACTTCTACCAGGGGCGTCTCGTCGAGGTCGGGCCGACGGCCGACCTCTTCGAGAACCCGAAGGATCCCCTGACCGAGGAATACCTCACAGGGAGGTTCGGATGACCGCCGCGTCGACCGGCGGGGAGAGCACCGCGGGCCGCTTGGACAAGGAGCTCGCGGACATCGAGGCGCGGGTCCAGGCCCTGGGGGCGTGGTCCCTCAGCATGCTCCGGGACGGGATGGCCGCCTTCGCGCGCGGCGACACGTCCCTGGCGGCCGACGTCGTCGGGCGGGACGACCACCTCAATGCGTCGGATGTCGAGATCGAGCAGGAGGCGATGCGGCTGCTCGTGACCCAGCAGCCAGCGGGTCGGGATCTCCGCGCCCTCGGAGCCGTCCTCAAGATCGTCACGTACCTCGACCGGATCGGCCGGTACGGCTACGACCTCGCCCGGCTCGCGACGGGTACCGCGACGGAGCAGCGTGGCTCGCCCTGGCCCCTCCTCCAGATCATGTCCGACCAGGCCGCATCCATGGTCCAGACGGCCTTGCGGGCTTTCGAGACCCGGGACCTCGGGATGGCGCGCGCCGTCTACGAGGCCGACGACGCGGTCGACGAGCTGAACCGACAGGTGCTGACCGAGTGCGTCGCGGGGACGAAAGCGGGCGCCGACGGCTCCGGCCTGCTCAAGGAGGTCCTCGTGTCCCGCGACTTGGAGCGCGTCGCGGACAACGCCTGCAAGATCGCCGAGAAGACCATCTACATGGTCACGGGCCGCCGGCGGACCCAGTTCCTCGGCAAGGACGGCAAGGTCTCCCTCTGAGGCTGCGGATCCCTCAGGGCA
>JAJYKG010000036.1:11484-12714 GCA_021788795.1 Thermoplasmata archaeon
GCCTGCTCGGGTTCTCGCTCCGGCGGGTCACCCCCGCCGGCACCCTCAGGGCAAGGCCCGGGCGACGGCCATGATCCGGAACGTGTCCCCGCGGACGGGGCGGAAGCTCTTGTGCTGAGGAGTCGCGGCATAGGCGGCGACGAGGCGGAATCCGCCGCGCCGCAGCAAGGCGCGCATCCCCGGGACCGTGTGGGTCCGGATCACGTGGGTTTCGTCGAACCGGTCGATCACGCGCCCCTTCCGAAGCACGAAGAAGCGGAACTAAATCGGCATCCGCCGCGTGCGGGGGTCGTACCGCGACTCGGACAACCGCACGAGCTCGAAGTCCGGGCCGACCTTGTGGAACCAGCCTTGGAACCCCGCGGGCCGCGCGGCGCTGGACTGCCAGAACTCGAAGACGAACAGGCCGCCGGGAATCAGGTGCCGCCGCAGGGAACGGAGGCAGCGGACCACATCGGACGGCTCGAGGAGATGGCCGAAGGCCCCGAACATGCACACGGCGGCGTCGTAGGCCTCCCCCAAGTCGAAGGACCGCATGTCCCCCTGGACGAACCGGACGGGGAGCCGGGCCCGCTTCGCTTTCGCGCGGGCCACGGCCAGCTGGGACGGAGAGAGGTCCAGGCCCGTGACTGGGTGACCCCTGCGGGCCAAGGGCAGGTCGTGGTTTCCCGTGCCGCATCCGAGATCGAGGAGGGCCCGCGGCTCCTCCCGCGACCACCGGCGGAAGACAGCCTCGAGGAACGCGACGTCCCCGTCGTAGTCGACGATGTCGTGGTAGATGAAGTCGTAGTACCGCGCGAACCGCCCATAGCTGCGGGGCCGTGGCATCGGGGGACCGAAGGGGGCGCATGGCATGAGGCTATCGCTTGCGCACGACGAGGGCCGCGTGGTCCAGTTCGAACGGGTCCAGCTCCCGCAGGTCCAGGACGTCCAGGCCCTCCTCCGCAATCGTGTCGCGGGCACGGCTGTAGACCTCGGACGGGCGCGCGGCCACGTCCACGGACCGCGCCTTGATCATGAGGAATCCCGTGCCGCCGGGCCGCAGGAACTCGAGGTTCCGGAGGAAGATGTCTTCCTGGTCCCGCTGAGCGACGTCCTGGTACACGACGTCCACGCGGTCCACGTGGCTTCGGTAGGTCTGGGGCTGCGCCGCGTCCGCGAGGATCGGGATCAGGTTCGGTCGGGCCTCCGCCACGGAAACGAGGTCGCGGAACGACCGGGGCGAGAAGA
>JAJYKG010000037.1:0-3017 GCA_021788795.1 Thermoplasmata archaeon
CGACGATGTTCTGGGCGACGGAGGACTCCGTGTCTTTGGGCAGCAGCTCCGTCTGGTTGTAGGAGATGACGTCGTAGACGTTCCAGACCTGGTTGGCGACGATGGCGCCGATGAAGATCAGGACCCAGAGGAGGACCAGCAGACGGTAGTGCTTCGTGACGAGGGCGCCGATCCAGCGGAAGATTGCGTAGCCTTCCTCGGATGATCGGCGCAAGGTGAGTCCGTCCTCGTCCTCCGCGGAAGGCCCTAGACCGTCGGTTGCCCGTCCTGCACGACGGTTTGCTTCCCGACCTTCACGGTGGCGGCCGAGAGGTACGTACCCAGGTAGAAATCCGTTTTGTTCTTACCGCCGAAGGAGGCGTTGCTGCCGAGGCCGAGCTCGACGACGCCGCCGACAAGATCGTTCTGCAGGAAGCCGGTCCGCGCCGCGGGGTTCAGGCCGATCCCGAACGCCCCGAGCCGGTCCTTCGGCCCCTTCGCGCTCGCCCAGCTCTTCTGGTACGGCTCCGCGTTCTCCTCCGCGGTCCACGTCGCCTTGCCGTCGCTGAACGTCAGGCGGAGGCCGCGCACGAAGGTGCCCATGTACGGTGTGGGCTGGTCCGCGACGAGGACGCCCTCCGCAGACGCTTCGTCGGGGGCCACGTACGCCTGCCCCGGCGGGACGTTCGTCATGAAGCCCGACGCCCCCGTCTTCAGGTCCCGGGCGTCCACGATCCCGTCGTCGTTCACGGCGTCCCGTCCCTTCAGGCGGAACGTCAGGTGCGTGCCGTTCGGCGCCGAGACCTCCACGTCCGCCTCGCGAGACAGCAGGTCCGCGACCTTCCGCCCTCTGCGCGAGACGGCGGTGAAGTCCACCGACGCGGCGTCCACGATCATCTGCCGCCACGCGGCATAGTCCAGGCCGTAGGAGGACGCGCGTTCGGGGGACACGTACCCGAGGGCGATGCGCGCGGCGCGGATGCCCGCCTTCTTCGCCCGGCCGTACCAGGTGTCGTTGTACGCGAACGCCGCCTCCATCTTGGGCAGGTTCACCCGGTAGCGGGCGATGTCCGCGGGGCCGGGCAGGAAGATGTAGGCGTCCGCGGCGTCGAGGGCCGACCACTCGCTCTTGGACACCTGCCCCAACCGGGCGGGCGGCAGGGTCTCGACGGACCGCCAGTGCGTCTCCTCGTCCTCGAGGAGGAGCATGGGCTTCGCGCCCGCGGCGCGGAGCTGATACACGATCTCCTTGGCGGCATCAAGCCCGTGGTTCCAGCTTTCGACGATGACGTTCTCCTTCGGCTGGATGCGAAGGGACTTCCGGATCACGTTCTTGGCGAGGGCTTCGTACTCGGACATCTTCCTTCCCCTGGTGCCTCGCTCGAAAGGAGGTCCGAGATAAATAGGTGCGCCACGACCGTGCGGCAAGGGGCTAAGAACAACCTCCCCCTACCGGTGCCGGGGATCGATGGAGATGGCAGACGGAGGATTCAGTTCGGCGGAGCGGGCGACGCTCCGCAGCCTGTGCGACACCCTCGTGCCACGCGTGTCCGGGGTCCCGGACCCGCAGGGCCTGTTCGGGCGCTCCGCGACGGACCTGGGTGTGGATGAGGACATCGTGGGCATCGTGTCGAACTACCTCTCGCCGGAGCAGCAGGCCGACTTCCACCGCCTGCTCCGGACGGTGGAGAGCCCGTTGCTCAACCTCGTCCTCGCTGGACGCCCGTCCCGTTTCTCCGGCTTGTCGCCGGAGGCGCGGGAGCGCTACCTGCTGGGCTGGGCCCGCAGCCGCCTCTCCGTCAAGCGGCAAGGGTTCCACGCGGTCAAGCGCCTGACGGAGTTCCTGTTCTACGCGAAGCTCCTGGGCGGGGGCCGGAACCCGAACTGGCCCGCGCTCGGGTATGACGGGCCGGACGACGCGGAGCGTGCGGCGCACCGCCATCCGGAGGAGCTGAGGATCGTCCCCTTCGTGCCGCAGCAGGAGACCACGCTCCAGGCGGACGTCTGCGTCGTCGGGAGCGGTGCGGGCGGCGGCGCGATCGCCGCGAAGCTCGCGCAGGCCGGACACACGGTCGTCGTCCTGGAGGCGGGTGGCTACCACACGCCGGACACCTTCACCCAGCGCGAGGCGGACGCCTACGACACGATGTTCCAGGGCCACGGCGTCCTGACGACGAAAGACCTCGCCTTCGGCGTGCTCGCGGGAGAGACGGCCGGGGGCAGCACGACGATCAACTGGATGATCGCCCTCAAGCCGCCAACTTGGGCGCGGGAGGAATGGGAGCGGGACGCGGGCATGGAGGGCGTGGCCGGACCCGGGTTCGAGGCCCTGGTCAACGAGGCTTGGGCGCGCGTCCACGCGACCCAGGACGAGAGCCAATTCAATCCGTGCAACGACGTGCTCCGCCGCGGCAGCGAGGCACTCGGGTACCAGGAGGGTCCGGATTACCACATCCTCTTCCGGAACGCGAAGGGCTGTCAGCAGCGCTGCGATTTCTGCTTCTTCGGGTGCATCTACAACGCCAAGCAGTCCACCCTGGTCACATACCTCCCAGACGCCTATCACGCCGGCGCGCGGTTCCTCTTCGACACGAAGGCCGACCGCGTCGTCGTCGAGGGCGGGGTGGCGAAGGGTGTGGAGGCGACCTACCGTGGCGAGGGCAAGGCGATCCCCATCCACATCAAGGCGAAGCAGGTCGTCGCAGCCGGGAGCGCGCTCCAGACGCCCGCCCTGCTCCTGCGCTCCGGCATCCGATTTCCAGGCGTGGGATTCGGCCTGCGATTCGACCCTACCACGGCGGTCTTCGCGGAGTTCCCGGACCCCATCCGTTTCTGGAAGGGCCCCATGCAGACGGTCGTGGTGACGAAGTTCCAGGACTCCGACGAGGCCCACCACGGCCCCTGGATCGAGGTCGCCCCGGCGCACCCCGGGCTGTCGGGGCTGGCGCTCCCGTGGAACGGGGGGCGCAGCCACAAGGAGCTCATGGAGAGACTGGCGTACTCCGCGAACGCGATTGTCTTGGTACGCGACTGGACCG
>JAJYKG010000037.1:3027-12695 GCA_021788795.1 Thermoplasmata archaeon
TCGCCGCCGACGCCCGCGGCGAGCCGGTGTTCGACTACCGCCTGGACCCGCGGGACCGGAGAAATCTCACCCGCGGCCTCCAGGAGGCGGCGCGCATCCAGCGGGCCGCGGGGGCGGTCCGGATCTCCACCCTCCACATGGGCGACGTGAGCGTGGGCGACGGGAAGGGGCCGATCCCTCAAGGGGAGTTCGACGGGTTCCTCGCGCGTGTCGGTCGCGCGAGCGCCGGGGAGAACCGCCTCGCGCTCTTCACGGCCCATCCGATGGGCTCCGCGCGCGCCGGCCGAGACCCGAAGACCTCGGCCGCGAAGCCGACGGGGGAATGCCATGAGGTCCGCAACCTGTGGATCGGGGACGGGAGCCTCCTCCCGACCGCGCCGGGCGTGAACCCGACGATCTCCATCATGAGCGTCGCCCTGCGGACGGCTGGGTTCATCCGCGAAAGGCTTGGCGCCGGTCTGTAGGCCGTCACGGCCCATTCACGGTCCGCTCAACCAGAGCCCCGCGCCTTGCACGACGTCCTTCCCGTGGAAGCGGCCGTAGCCCAACCCGGACACGTCGATCGTCTTGGACTCCCCGCGGACGATCATCTCCGCGAGGGCGGTCCCGACCCCCGGGCTGATCATGACCCCGTACCCCGACATGCCGTTCGCAAGGTAGAGCCCCGCGGCCTCCTTCACCGGCCCGAGGACGGGGAGCTGGTCCGGGGTGAAGGTCACGACGCCCGACCACGCGCTCGCGATGGACGTCTCCGCGAGCTTGGGGACGCGGTGCACGGCCGCCTCGACGGCTCGGGCCTTGAACGCCCAGTCCGTCTCGGGGTTCGCGAGCTCCGACTCCTGCGCGGGGTCGTCCTCCACGAGGCCGAGGACGAAGCCGCCGCTCAGCTCCTGGCGGAAGTAGAAGCGCCCGGGCAGGTCGATGTACATGGGCCGGTCGTTGGGGATGTCCGGATGGGGCGACGTCACGAAGATCTGCCGCTGCCACCGGGCCACGGGCAGGGAGAGCCCGAGCGGCTCCAGCAGGTCGTTGCACCACGGCCCCGTCGCGTTCACGACGACGGGCGCGCGGATCTCGCCCGCCGCGGTGCGGACCCCCCGGACCCGTCCGCGCTCCACGAGGATCCGCTCCACGGGGGTCTTCGTCTGCACCGTGACGCCGAGTCGCTGCGCCGCGGCCGCGTAGCTCGTCGCGACGGAGTGGGGGTCGCAGAAACCTGCGTCCTGGGAGAGCAGCCCGCGGGTCACGTCGTCCACGCGGAGCTCCGGGAAGGCCTCCGCGATCTCCTCGGGGCTCACGAGGCGCACGCGGACGCCGTGGCGCCGCCCCACCTCGACCGCGCGCTCCAGGTGGGCCTCCTGGTCCTTCGCCGCGACCGTCTCAAGGTAGGGTCGAGGGTGAAACTCCGCGTTGCCCCC
Organism: Thermoplasmata archaeon; assembly: GCA_021788795.1. Lineage (GTDB taxonomy): Archaea > Thermoplasmatota > Thermoplasmata > RBG-16-68-12 > RBG-16-68-12 > RBG-16-68-12. The sequence continues at coordinate 4,446 of JAJYKG010000037.1, forward strand.
CGTGACCTCCGAGAAGCGCCGGAATTCATCGTACCCGCACTTGGCGAGGGCGACGTCCACGTCGAGCCCGTAGTTCGTCTCGATGAGCCCGACGCTCCGCCCCGTGGATCCGGCCGCGAGGTGGGAGCGCTCGAGCAGAACGACGTTGCGGAGGCCGATCTTGGCCAAGTGGAAGGCGACGCTCGTCCCGATCACGCCGCCGCCGATGACCACGGCCTCTGCGGTGTTCTCCACGGACTCGTTGGGAAGCCGCTCGCTCGGAAGAAGGTTCCGGGCCGACCCGAAGGGCTCAGACGCGGCCGGCGGGCACGAGCAGCCAATACACGCGGTTCAGGAACCGCTTGCCCAGCCAGTCCTTGAGGCCGAGGGGCGGCGGCACGGGCGGGTGCTCGTAGTCGAAGGACATGGCGATGCCCTTGTGGTACCCCGCGTCGCAGTAGCACATCACATGCCCGTCGTACCGGGCCGTGGCAGGCTCGGCGCGGAGGTCGGCCACGACGGACGCTGCGATCACCTTCGCCTGGAAGTGCGCCGCGGCCCCGCTCTTCGAGACCGGCACGTCCGTGCAATCCCCCGCCGCGAAGATGTCCGGGTGGGCCTTCGTCCGCAGGGTCGCCTTGTCCGTGGGCAGCCAGCCGCCGCGGTCCCCCAGCCCGCTGTCCTCGACGACCTTGGCGCCGCGGTGCGGCGGGACCATGACGAGCAGGTCGTAGGGGACCGTCTCGCCCTCGATGGAGTTGACCGTCTTGGCCTTCGGGTCGATGGATTCCGCGTTGAAGAAGATCGTGAAGCGGACGTTGTGCTCGGTGAAGACCTTCTCCACGACCGGGTTCACGGGCTCGAGCGGGAAGATGCGCGACAGCGGGGAGAGGAAGTGGATGTCGACCTTGTCGCGCATCCTGCGTTTCGTGAAGTAGTAGTCGAGCTGGCAGGCCGCCTCGGAGGGGGCGGGCGGGCACTTGTACGGGACGCTGGCGACCGTGACGACGATCTTGCCGCCCCGGAAGGACTCGAGCGCCTTGCGGAGCTCGACGGCGCCCTCCAGGCTGTAGAAGTGGTGGGCGGCCCCGTTGTATCCCGGGAGCTCGTCCGGGGTCAGGCGGGCGCCGAGGGCCACGACGAGGCGGTCGTACTCCAGCACCTTCCCGTCCGCGAGGGTGACCTCCTTGCCTTCCGCGTCGATCTTCACGGCCTCGCCGACGACGAGCTTCACGCGCTTGCGGAGGAGCTTGCGTTCGTCGTGCACGAGCTTCTCGGGCTTCTGGCGCTCGAAGGCGACGTAGACGAAGCCGGGTTGGTAGACGTGCCTCCCGGTCTTGTCCACGACGGTGATCTCGGCCTCGTCCGGGCGGAGCTTCTTCGCGAGCAGGTTGGCGACGATCGTGCCCGCGACCCCGCCGCCCAGGATCACAACCTTCTTCATCGCACGCGCCTCCAGGCCGTCGGCGTCACTTGAGCTTCTTCACGATGAACCGCGCGTAGCCCTGCTCCTCGACGACGCCGAGGAGCTGGTGGCCCGCCTTCTGGATCCAGAAGGGGATATCCTTCCGGGAGCCTTGGTCCGAGGACCACACCTCGAGCTCCTCGCCGGCCTTCGCTTGGCGGATCCCACGGATGAGCTCCATGAGCGGTCCGGGGCAGAAGGAGCCGCGGGCGTCGAGGATGATGCGCTGGCTTGCGGATGCGGCCATGGCTTGGACCTCCTCACAGGAAGAGCGTGATGCCGCCCTCGCCCGCGCGGCTGAGGAACTCCGTCACGCCGATCACGTCGTCCACGATGGGGTCGAGATCCTCCTTCTTCATGTCCATGAGGTCGTAGGTCGTGGCGCAGGCGTGGATCTTCACGTTGCCCATCTCCTTGACCTTCACGAGCATGTCGTACCAGGAAGGCATCTTCTTCGCCATCATGACCTTCATCATCATCGGCCCGATCTCGGGATAGTTCACGTCCATCTTCATGTTCTTCTGCGGGCTCCCCTTGCGGAACGCCTCCAGGCCATAGAACGTCGCGAAGATCTCGACGTCCTGTCCGAGTGCGACGGCCCCTGAGGCCATGATCGCGACGGGGTACAGTTTGTCCACGGTCCCGCTGAAGACCACCAGCGACAGCCGGTCTGCCATGTCTGACCACCGGTTGCACGTTCGGGCGACGATGGATTAAGCCTCTGTCGAACGGACTGAACATACATATATGTGCGTATATGCAAAACGATGCAAGTACCACCGGGCGCCTGGGTCTCCTGTCATGGAACCCTCGGACGAGTCATTCTTCCAGATCAAGGCCCGCATCATCGCGGTCCTCGCGAACCCCAAGCGTCTCCAGATTGTCGAGATTCTCGGCAAGTCCGAGCGCACCGTGTCGGAGCTGGCGGCGGAGCTCGAGATCGCCCAGGCGACGACGTCCCAGCATCTCGCGGTCATGCGCAAGACCGGCGTTGTGGAGACCCGGAAGGACGGGAACTTCGTCTACTATCGGCTTGCGGATCGGAAGATCGCGGACGCGTGCGCGGTGATGAGCCGCGCGATCGCCGACCTCCTCCTCAGCCAGCAGGAGCGGCTGCGGCCCGTTCTCGCTGTCGCCCAGCGCCATGGGGGAGTGGGATGACGCGACCCGTCCCCGGATCCCATCCGGTTCGAGGCGAAGGAGTCTGAGACGATGATGACCAAGGCCGATGCCGTGGAGGAAACCTACCGGGAGATGGAGAAGATCATCGGCGGCCTCGTCGAGTGCTACGCGATCCCGCACACGAGGATGTGCATGCGCTGGTCCAAGCCGACGAGGAAGGCGTACCGCGAGGAGGTCGTGGGCTGGCTCGAGGACTACGGCAAGTCCTTCCGGCGGCTGCCCAAGAAATCCCTCCCGGGCCGGGAGGACCTCCCGGCCTTCGCGCGCCGGCTGCTCGACGCGCAGATCGCCGCGATCCTCAAGGGGGGAAACCCCGAAGTGGAGCGCAGTTACGCGCACCTCTTCGGGTGACCGGCGGGCTCACTCCTGCAGGATCCAGAACTCGTTGCCGTCGGGGTCCTTGAACATCGCGTGGGTGCCCCACGACTCCTTCTTCGTGGGCGAAGTGAACTCGACGCCCTTCTTGCGGAGCGACTCCTCCTCCTTCTTCACGTCCTTCGAGTAGAAGCCGAACCCCGTGTTCCCGGGCTCGAGCGCGTCCCCCTCGCACAGATGGATCACGAGCTTGGAGCCCTTGGGCGCGACAGTGATCCAGTGGCCCTCGCTGTCTCGGATTTCGAACCCGAGCTTCTCCTTGTACCAGTTCGCGGACTTCTTTCCGTCGGAGACGACGACCGCGACGGAGCCGAATTCCATGGGCATGCTCTTTCCCTCGGCCCAGCCCAGGACGCCCGGGCAGATAAAGGCGACGCGGGGAGGTGGGTGAAAGGCTCATCCCCCTCTTCGGGATGGGGAGGCCATGGCCGACTCGCCGCGTCTCGTCCTCGCGCGCCGCTTCGCCCGCGAGCTGCGCCGGGAGGAAGGGGCCAACCTGGTGGCCGTCGGCGTGTACGGGTCCGTGGCGCGCGGGAAGGAGCGCGCTCACTCGGACCTGGACCTGCTCGTCGTCGTGCGCGAGAAGCGGCCCTCCCTTGGGATCCAGATGCGCGAGGGCGTCCTGGTGACCCTCCTCCAGTGCACTCCGGCCGAGGCCCGCGACGAGGTGTGCGGATCCCGGGCGGACCTCAACGCCGCCCTGGCCGGCTGGCGGTCCATGCGTCCCCTGTACGATCCCCGACGTCTGCTGCGGGACCTGAGGGCCCGCGCGGCGCGGCCGTCCCGCCGGCAGTTCCGGTCGGCTGCCCGCCGTGCCCTGCTGGAGACCTACGAGGACCTTGGGAAGTTGCGCAACGCGGTCGCGGCGGGGGATCCGGACGAGGCGCGCGAGATGGCGGTCTGGTTCACGGGCGGGGCGATGGGAGCGCTGTTCGACCTGGACGAGCACATCCTCGCGACCGGCCGCCAGGCCTTCTCCGAACTCCGGCGCTGGGGCCCGATCGGGCGGGACATCCGAGCCCTGCGGTACGATTCGCATCCCCTTCCGGAGGCGCTGCGTCTCGCGGAGGGCATCTGGTCGTCCCTCCTCCGCCGCGCGGCCCGCGCCGGCGTCCCCGCGGACGACCTGCCATGAGGCGAGAGGCCGCCTCAGCGCTTCGCAATCGTCGCCCTTCGCTGGCGGGCCCAGGTCTCCAGGAAGCCCTCGACCACGTCCCGGGCCGTGACCACCCCTTCGACCTGGTCAAGCCGCGTCACGACCAGGCGCCGCACGTTGTGGCCGATCATGATGCGCGCGGCGGCCCGGAGGGTCGCCAGGGGCGACACGGTCACGACGGGGGAGGTCATGACCTGCCGCACGAGGACCTTCTTGGGATTCCCTTCTTTGGCGGTCACCTTCCAGAGGATGTCCCGCTCGGTGAGGAGGCCGATCGGCCGGCCCGACCGCACCACGACGAGGCCGCCGATCTTCTTGGCCGCCATCTTTTTCGCGGCCTCGAGCACGGTGAGATCGGGATTCGCGACGACAAGGTCCTTGGTCATGACGTCCCGCACGAACACCATGGGGCTCTCCAGGAACGGGAAGCGGCCGCCCCCTCATCAAGGCTTCCGAAATACCGGAGGGCGCGGCACCGTCTCGGGCTTGAAGCCCGGCGGCCCTCAGAAGTCGATCCAGACGTAGCCGTCCTCGGTCTTCGTCGTGTACGCCTTGACGTCCGTGACCCAGTCGGTCTCCGGGTTCGCCGCGCCGGTCTTCACGTCGAAGCGGCCCTCGTGCCAGGGGCAGACGAGCTCCCCGCCTTCCAGGCTTCCCTCCCCGAGCGGGCCGCCCTCGTGGGTGCAGACGCCCTCGATGCAATAGACCGCGCCACCGAGCCGGATCACCGCGAACTCCTTCTTGCCGATCTTGGCTTTCGCCACCTTCCCTTCGGGCACTTCGGACTCCTTGAGCGCCTTCTGGAACGCCATGGCGCCGCCTATGCGCGGGGCGCTAAATAGGTTCGCCGCGGGCGCCCCGGCGGGGCCCCCGGGCCGGGAAAGCTCTTAGGGCTCCTCGGGCTCTGACCTCCGCATGGGCGACGCCCTCGCGGACGCGTTCCGCTCGGAAATCCCCTGCGCGCCGCGCGCCGCCTCGTTCCTGGCAACCCTCGTGCGGGAGCGTCCCGCGCGCCTCGGCGGGGGCCCGGAGGACAGCGACGCGGACCTCGTCGTCCGCCTCCGGGACCCGAGGACCTTCGGGGCGTTCGCGGAGGCCGTCCTCGAGGACGGACGGGCCGAGCCGGGTCTCCGCGCGGCCGTCCTGGAGCACGTGTTCGACCTGCTGCCCCTGCCGCAGACGGAGGGCGAGGTGATCGAGGTGGAGGCGCGCGCGCCGCCGCGGCTCCTGGCCTTCGCGGCCCGCCTGGCGGAGTCCGGCGGCCTGACCGTCCTCCACGTCATGCACCTGGTCTATGCGGTCTTCCTGGACCGCAGCTTGCCTTCCAACGTTCCCCGGCGGACGCGGACGGCGGTCTACTGGGCCGTGCTGGTCCAGGGGGACGCGAGCGAGAACCTGAGGGCCTTCTACGCCTGTCTCCATCTCGCGTCGGTGGAGGAGCCCGAGGCCGCCGCGGAGTTCCGGCGGACCCTCCGGTCGCGGGAATGTCCCGAGGGGGTGCGCCGCCTCCTCGCATCCGCCGCGACTGCTGCGGACGGGGGCCGCGCAATCCTCGCCGCCGTGGCCCGTCGCGAGGGGCTGCTCCCGAGCGAGCCGTCCGATGCCGACGGGCCGTCGGTGCTCGCGAACATCCCGCGCCTCCCGGAGAGGCTCGCCGCTGCCGGGCGCAGGTATCTAGAACAACACCGCGCGAAGTGACGCGGCCGGCCGGGGCGCGGCGTCAGTGCTTCCGGTGGACGTCGACGACGTACTTCATGTACGCGACCATGCCGCCGGCGGTCGCGTAGTTCTCCGGGTTCCGGAAGAACGGACAGCCCAGGACCGCGGAAACCGCGCCAAGGATGATGAACCCGACGACGCCGAGGGATCGGAGATTCGGGCGCTTCATGCTCAACCCGGGCCACCCGATTTCGGTCCACCTACATTAGGCTTGCGCATGCCTTGGGACACTCTCCGGACCGCCGCTCCCGTCCGAAGAATCCGTACCAAACCTCTTTGTGGGCCGGGACGGGTTCCGCCCTCCGTGCCCCTGCGCGACCATCTGAACCGCCTCGTGGGCGGGGCAATCGCGGACCTCCGGGAGGACTCTTTTGATGACTTTGTCGAGGGCTCCCGCCTGGTCTTCGTGGACTTCTGGGCGCCCTGGTGCCACCCGTGCAAGGCCATGGCGCCCGTGATCCGCTCCCTGTCCCGGGAGTACGGGGACGTGGCCTTCGGCAAGGTCAACACGGAGGCGGAGGAGGCGCTCGCGCAGCGCTTCACGGTCCGCTCCATCCCGACCTACCTCCTCTTCCGGGACGGGAAGATCGTGGAGCGGTTCCCCGGCGTTGCCTCGCGGGACCGCCTTGCGCGAAAGATCGAGAAGTGGCGCTGACCTCGCGCCGGGGATCCGGTGAGACGCCGCAAGAGGGTCGTGTGAGTCCGCGGAGGCTGCGCGGGCCGCGGATCCGCAGAGTTCAGAAGTCGAAGAGCCCGAGGCGCTCCTCGCCGCGGAGGCGGCCGAGCCGCTCGCGCCTCTCCGCGATTTCCAGGCGCTCCGAGACCAGGGAGCTAATCCGCTCGTCCTCGAAGGGCCGGAAGGGCTTCACGCCCAGCTCGCGGAGGATTCCGTCGGCCTCCCTCGGGTAGCGGCTGGTCAGGTTTGAGAGCGCGAGGGACGAGGCGAGTCCGATGGGTCGCATGCTCGCCAGCCGCTCGAGGGCCAGGAGGTCCCTTGCGTACGTCTCGTCGGGGCCGAAGCGGCGCTCCTCGAGCGTCCTTCGGACGAACTCGGTCTGGGGTCGGGTGCTTTCCATCGCTTCCCTGGATCACGGCCCACGGGGACGGACGTTTATATCATTTGCCGTGAATTATCACGTCGCTTGACGAAGTCCATCGTCAGGCGACGAACGCTGCGGGTCTCGCAGGGGTCCGGGGCTCACGGATCGGAGCGGTCGCGGGTGTAGCCGCAGCGGCGGCAGATGACCTTGCAGCGCGCCTCGAACGTCGGCCTTCCGCACACATCGCACGCCGACGTCGGCGGCGGGCCGCCCTCGTCCATGGGATCCGCCCGCTCCGCGGCGCCGGGGCGGACGTCGTGGGCGTGAACTGCCTCCGGAGCCCGTTCCACACGCTGCCCGTCGCGGAGGAGATGCGGCGCGCGGTCACCGGGTTCGTGGCTTGCCAGCCCACCGCGTACCGCACCCCGCCGGAAAACCCGGATTTCACCGCCTCCCCAGCGTTCCCGCTCGAGACCGGGACCCTGCTCCTGTCCCGCAAGGACATGGCCGCGTACGCGGTGCAGGCGAAAAACCTCGGAGTCAACGTGGTCGGCTCGTGCTGCGGGTCGATCCCGGTCCACGTGCGCGAGATGGCGCGCGCCCTCGGCAAGGCGCCGCTGGATCCGGCGTGGCGGCTCGACTACTCCAAGCCTGTGTCCGCCTACGAGTACTACGGCCCCGGCAAGGCGGGCCCGTAGGCCGCACGCGCGGCATGTGGGCGCTCAGCGGAACGGGTGTCCGCAATAGAAGCAGAACATGTTGTCCGCGCTGACGAGCGTCCCGCAGTTCGGGCAGCGCTTCTTCGCCGCCACGGGCGGGGGCGGCGGGGGCCCCTGGGCCGGCGCAGGCGGCGCCGGAGGCCTCACGAACTCGATGGGAGGCGGTGGCTGCATCGTCCGGGCCTGCACGGTCTGCGGTGGATAGTTCGCGGTCGCACCGGGAGGCGGGCCCGGCGGCGGTCCGGCATAGGGGTACGGGGGCGGCGCGGAAGTTCGGGCGCGGTAGGCGGCCGTGCGGCGCGCGCGGGCGCGACGCTGGGGCACGAAGGCCACGATTGCCGCGAGCGCAAGGATGAAGATGGCCAGGTAGAGGAGGTTCGAGGCGAGGAACTGGTAGAGGACCAGGAGGAAGTCGGGGAGGTTCGACGCGGCCACCGTGTAGACTGGGGAACGGTAAGTCGTGCCATTCACGGTCGCGACTACCTGGAACGAGAGTCCGCTCGCGGATCCCTGGGGCATCGGGATTCCTGAAACCGAGAAGTTGCCACCTGCCGCGCCGGTCTGCGGCGACGTCGCATTCCCGAGGGATGCCGGGTTCGTTCCGTAGACGATGTG
>JAJYKG010000038.1 GCA_021788795.1 Thermoplasmata archaeon
GTATCCCGTCCTGGCGAAGGACGACATCGGACGCATCCATGAGGCCGCGCTCCGCGAGCTGGAGCGCATCGGCGTCAAGGTGGGCACCGCGAAGGGGCGGGCGCTCCTGAAGAAGGCCGGAGCCACCGTCGACGAGCGCACGGAGGTCGTGAAGATCCCGGGCTCCCTGACGGAGGAGATCCTCGCCGGGCCGCGTGTCCGCGTGACGATGTACGCGCGGGACCCGGAGCAGACCGCGGACCTGGACTTCGCCCACGTCCACCTCTGCAACAACGGCACGGGCCCGCTGACCCTCGACCACGAGACGGGCGAGCGGCGCCTGTCCACGTCCAAGGACCTCGCGGACAGCGCGAAGGTCTCCAACGCGTGCGACCACCACCATGTTTTCTGGCCCATGTGCAACTCGAACGACGCGCCACCCGAGGTGCGGCTCTACGAGGACCTCAAGGTCTCCTTCATGAACACGCCGAAGCACATCCTCTACGCGAGCGGCGCGAATGCGGAGGAGGCCCGGCGCCTTGTGGTCATGGGGGCCGCGGTCGCGGGCAGCGAGGACGAGCTCCGGAAGCGCCCCATCATGTCCTCCGTGCAGACGACCATCGCGCCGCTCCAGCTGGACGGCCCGATGATGGACGGCGCGTTCGCCTTCGGCGCGGCGGGCGTGCCCGTCGCCATCTTCACCATGCCGACGCCGGGGGCCACCGGACCGGTGACCCTGGCCGGCTCCGTGACCGTCGCGGCGATGGAATTCCTGGCGGGACTCGTCCAGTGCCGGCTGGCAAACCGCGCGGCCCCGGTCATCTGGGGCTGCGGCGTGACGCCGCTCGATATGAAGACGACCACCCGCGCGGGCGGCGCGCCCGAGCACGGCCTCACGGGCGGGGCGATCACCCAGCTTGCCCATTCCTTCGGCTGCCCGAGCCTGACCGGCGGCTTCGATACGACCGCGTCCGTTCCCGGCACCCAGTCCTCGATCGAGGGCTTCCCCCAGGCGATGTCCGTCGTTCTCGGGGGCGCGGACCTCATCGTCGGGCTCGGCCTGCTGGAGGACGCGAAGACCCTTTCCCTCGTCAAGCTTGTGATCGACAACGAGGAGGCGGCGATGATCCACCGGCTCGCGGACGGCATCGTCGTCAACGAGGAGACCATCGCCCTCGACGTAATCGAGAAGGTCGGCATCGGCGGGATGTACCTGACCCATAAGCACACGATGCAGCACCTGCGGGAGGAGCAGTTCTTCCCAAAGCTCATCGACCGCCGATCCGCGGACCTCTGGGAGAAGGACGGACGGAAGTCCCTGGAGGACCGCGCACGGGACAAGGTCCGGGAGGCCCTCGCGGCGCCCGTACCCTACCCCCTCGACCCCAGGGTTGTCCGCACCCTCGACCGGTTGATCGACGAGGCCTCGAGGGCCGAGGTCACGGAGCCCATCCGCTGACGGAGGACGACGAAAGAGGAGGTGACCACGATGACCTACGGCATCCAGCGCGGCATCCAGTTCCGAATCCTGAGCGAGGCCGACCTGCAGCGGATCCACGCGGGGACCCTGCACATCCTCGAGACGGTCGGAATCCGGGTGGACAGCGACGCATCGAGGAAGCTCCTGAAGGCGAACGGCGCGGACGTCGACGACCGCACGCGGATCGTCAAGTTCCCCGCCCGCCTCGTCGAGGAAGCCCTCGCCCGGAAGAGCACGTCCATCACCCTGGCGGCCCGCGACCCCAAGTACGACGCGAAGCTCGACGGGAACCAGAGCTACATCACCGCGAACGGGAACGGCGCGGTCACGATCGATTTCGAGACGGGGAAGCGCCGCCCGTCGACCAAGAAGGACGTGGCGGATACCTCGCGGATCATCGACTACCTGCCGAACGTCCACATCCACTGGCCCATGGTCAGTTCGATGGACCAGCACCCGTCGACCGTGCACCTGCACGACCTGGACGCGTCGCTGAACCACACGCAGAAACACGTGATGTACGAGACCGGGGTGACCCTCAAGGACGCCAAGGCCCTCACGGAGATGGGGTACCTCGCCGCCGGCGGGGAGAAGGAGTTCCGGCGGCGCCCCATCACGTCGTGCCTCCAGTGCACCTTCGCGCCCCTCCAGCTCGACGCGGGCGTCATGGACGCGAGCCTGTACTTCGCGGAGGCGGGCGTGCCGCTCGTCTTCTTCGGGATGCCGCAGCCCGGGGCCACCGGGCCCGCGACCCTCGTCGGCTCCCTCGTCGTCGGCAACGCGGAGGTCCTCGCGGCCCTGACGATCGTCCAGCTGCACGCGCCCGGCGCCGCCGTGATCTACGGAATGGGCAACGCGCCCCTCGACATGAAGACGACCGTGCGCTCCGGCGGCAGCCCCGAGCACGCCCTCTCGTCCGCGATGGCCACGGAGCTCGCGCACTGGTACAAGATGCCGTCGTGCGTCGGCGTGTCCGCGACCGCGAAGGTCCCCGGGGACCAGGCGGTGCTCGAGTACTACACCGGGCTCGTCGGCCCGCTGATGGCGGGGGCGGACCTCATGTGCGGCATCGGCCTCCTCGAGGACTCCGCGACCCTGTACTACGAGCAGATCGTCGTGGACGACGAAATCGCCGGCGCGATCGCGCGGCTCGTCCGCGGCGAGTGGGCGGACGACGACACCCTCGCCCTGGACGTGATCGAGAAGGTCGGACCGGGGAAGAACTTCCTCGCGCAACGCCACACGATGGCCCACCTCAAGACGGAGCATTTCATGCCCACGCTCATCGACCGCCGCGCCTACGACTCGTGGGCCGCGGACGGTTCGAAGAGCCTCGTGGACCGTGCCCGGGACAAGACGAAGTGGATCCTCGCGAACCACACGGTTCCGCCCCTGGACGCGGACGTGCAGAAGCGCCTGCGCGCGGTCATCGAGCGTGAGCAGGCGCCCCACGAGCAAGCCGTCGTCGCGTAGACGGCCGTCCGGACGAAGCGTCAGCATCGATCCCAAGCGGGAGCGCCGCATGTCAAAGAATGCCGGGGCTTGGGGAGGCATGCGACGGAGAAGCCACCCAGGACGAAACAAGGCCCACGTTTCCTGTGGACACGGCTCGAACTTTCCGTGATCGGATATGTACACACCCGTTTCGGAGACCCGAATAAAGGGAAAGTAATTCCGTAAGCGTAATTAAGGTGCTCCGAAATGACTGAGTCAAACAAGCATCCCTCCAACCAACACCAACCGCCCGGGACCAAGGGCGTCCACCCGCCCCCCGGACGGCCCTAATTTTTCGAGCCGTTCTCGCGCGCCCGATGGACAGGTGCCGCAGCCGCGGGCAAGCCGCATGTTCGGCGTCCGCGCGCGCATCGAAGCGTCCGAGGGGGCGGAGGCCCGGCTGCGGTGCGCCGCGGAGGACGACCGCGGGAAGCCGCATGCGGCGATGGCGCCCATCTGGGCACGGGAGAGCCGCGCCGCCGCGAGGGCGGGGATCTCCCGGCCCGCCTACCTCCTCGAGGACCCGGACCCGTGAGCGCGCGGCCTACGGAGAAGGCGGCAGCGGGCCGAAGCCGTACGGCCCACCGATGTACTCCCAGAACTTGTCCTCCCAGAAGTCCACATCCTCCCGGATGTGCCGGACGGCCTGAGGCTTGAGGCCCTCGCGCTCCGCGGCCTCCAGCCGCCCGCGGAGCTGCTCCTCCGTCTCGTCCGACAGTTCGGAGAGGATCTTCTCCAGGTCCTTCCGGAACCCCGGATCGAGCACGTGCTCAGGATGCCGGACGACGAGCCGGTAGTGATGCTGGTGCTCCGACGTCTGCACGCGGAGGACCTGCCACTCCAGCGGCTCCTTCCGCTCCTGCTGGAGGCGGTACGCCGCGAGGTTCCCCAGCGCGCGGGCGACGAACTCCTCCTCGTGCAGGTGCGGCTGCAGGAAGACCCCAATCTCTACGCCCCGGTGCATGGGCGTACCACGGACGCGGTCGTATAAACGGCCTTGCCGGATTCCCGCCGCGGGTCCTTCAATATCGCGGCCGTCGTCGCAGGCGCCATGCCTTCCCGCCGACCGCCCGCGCGCCGCCCCGCCGACCGCCTCCCGAAGGTCCGCATCCTCTTCGAGGGCTATGCGAACCCCGGGGTGGCGTCCACCGTGGGCTACGTCCGCGACGGCCGGGCGCGGATCGTCATCGACCCGGGCATGGTGCCTTCCCGGGGTCCATCCTGAATCCGCTCCGGCGCCTCGGAGTCTCACCTCGGCAAATCACAGACGTGGTCTTCTCCCACCACCACCCGGACCACACGCTCCACGCCGCGCTCTTCCCGGACGCGCGGTTCCACGACCACTGGGCCACCTACCAGGCTGACCGCTGGGAGAGCCGCGAGGCCGAGGGATTCCTCGTGTCCCCGCACGTCCGCCTCCTGGAGACGCCCGGGCATACGCCGCAGGACATCACGACCCTCGTGGAGACCGCGGACGGCCCGGTGGCGTTCACCCACCTGTGGTGGGGGCCCCATGGTCCCGCGGAGGACCCGTTCGCGCCGGACCCCGCGCTCCTCCACCGCAGCCGCGGGCGCGTGCTCGGCCTGGCGCGGCGCATCGTCCCGGGCCATGGGCCCGCGTTCGAGCCGGGACCCGACACGCCTCGTTGAGACTCGAGGACCAGGGAGCCGCCAATCCGGGCGGCGAGGCCTTATCCGACACGAGGGCGTGGGCGCGGCGAGAGCATGGACGTCAAGTTCGCGTACACAGGCATCCGAGTGAAGGACCTCGAGGCGTCGGTCCAGTTCTACACGACTGTCCTGGGCATGCACGAAGTGGCCCGCTTCACGCAACCGGCCACCCAGGGGACCGTCGTGATCCTCATGAGGCAAGGGAACGACCACCAGCTGGAGCTCAACTACTATCCGAAGGGGAGCCGGTTCGACACCCCGTATGCGGCGGGGGAGGAGCTGGACCATCTGGGCTTCGAGACCATGGACCTCGATGCGGTGCTCGCCGAGGCGAAGAAGGCCGGGCACCCGGCGGTCCTCGAGATGAGGGACCCGCAGCACCGGTGGGCCTACATCCGCGATCCGAACGGCATCTGGGTCGAGTTCTTCGTCCCGCCCAGCTGAGCCGCCGCCCGCAGCCGTCGTTCGGAGGGACGAGGCTTATGGCCCCTCTCGGCCTCACGCGTGCGGAACCATGAAGGCCAAGCTCACGTACACGGGGATCCGTGTGAAGGACCTGGAGGCGTCCGTGCGATTCTACACGAACGTCCTCGGCATGAAGGAAGTTGGGCGGAGCATGATCGAGGCCGCGAAGGGGACCGTCGTCAACCTGGTCAGCGAGGACGGGGGGCACCCGATTGAGTTGAACTACTATGAGAAGGGGAGCCCGTTCGCCACGACGTACGCGGTCGGGGAGGGGCTCGACCACCTCGCCTTCCAGGTGGAGAACCTGGACGCTGCCCTCGCCGAGGCCGAGCAGGCCGGCCACCGGCTCGTCAAGGAGATGAAAGGCCCCACGGCGCGGTGGGCGTACATCCAGGACCCGAACGGGATCTGGATCGAGCTGTTCGCGTAGCCGCCGAGGCAAACGGCCATGGCGCACCGCCGCGAGGGGGCTCCGACGGCCTGGGTCCTGCCGGGACTCGGGGCGTACGGGCCGGACCCCGCGCTCAAGGACAAGCTCAGCCTCTTCGGCCAGTTCGTCGGCGATTGGGACCTCGATCGCTGGTGGATCGAGCGGGACGGGTCGGAACACCGGAACACGGGCCGCGTGTACTTCCGCTGGATCCTCGGCGGTCGCGCGGTCCAAGACATCTGGAGCGCCATCGGGGGCGACCCGTCGCAGGAAACTGCGGTAGGCACGACCATCCGCTTCTACGACGCGGCGAAGGACACGTGGACGAGCCTATGGATTGCGCCCAAGTACGGGCTCCTCGTGCGTTTCACGGTGCATCGGCGGGGGAACGAGATCGTGCTCGAGACGGACCAGGACGGCTACCCGGAGCGGTGGATCTTCTCGGACATCACCCCTGCCGCGTTCCGGTGGCGGGCTGAGGAGTCCCACGACCGCGGGACAACTTGGGAGCGGACCGAGGAGATGCGAGCTCGGCGGCGCCGCTGAGGGCGCGCCGCGCGTTGGCTGACCGCCCCCGGATGACGCGGAGCGGCGCGTCGCCGCCGTTCAAGGTTCGAGTCGAAGGGCGAGATGTAGTCCCCGTTCCGCGCCCGCAGGGCTTCGAGCCGCTCCCGCGGGGCGGCGAGCTGCCGGAAGAGCCCCTCGTGTACGGATGCGTCCTCCGCGCGGCGCGGAGAGATGCGGAGGCGGGGGCGCATCTCGCAAGGGTGGAGGAAGCTCTCCGCGCCTATCACCATGTGGCGGCGCTGTCCGCGTTACCGCAGGAAGAGCAGGAGCTCACCGCGACGTTCCTAGACGTACTCGAGAACCGTCCCTTCCAGGCCGAACGCCGCGCGGCGCGCCCGCGAAACCCAAGGCGAGGGATCCGCCAGAGTTGAACCCCGAACGCCACGGGGTTTGCCGGTCGCCGCTCAATACAGCTTCGGCTTCGCCTGCGGCTCGTTCCAGTACGGCCTCGTGGTCACGTACTTCAGCTTCGCTTCGAACAAGTCATTCAGGAACTCCTTCTCCGTCTCGTCCATCTTCGCGAGGATCTTGCTCGCGGTCGTCGGACCCACCCCATACACGGAACTCGCGAAGACGGCCCGCTTCCCGTACACCGCCACCAGGTCGGCGACCTGCTTCGAGCGCGTGAGCAGCTTCTTCTCTTCGTCGCTCAGGTCGAGTTTGCGCTGCCGCTTCGCCAACGCATCGCGCACGGTCCATGCGGACCAGCCCAGTACCATAAGTAGCCTGGACTTGCACTGCGCGCACTCCGGATGGTCCGGCAGCTCTCCGAGCCGAACCTCCTCGTGGAAGTGCCCGCACTCGAAGCACAGCATGTGCACCGGTTCCGACGCCAAGTGCAGACGCATCCGTTCCAGGATCTCCTCCCGCTCCGCCTCAGGGGAGAAGAGCTCGGGCGCCTCGACGTACCGGCGTAGAATCGGATAGGCCATCGGCGTCGGCGTCTCATCGGACTTGTGGACGACGACCTCGATCTCGCCCGTTCGGATCTTCCCGATGATCTCCCGCACGCGTTCGAAGTCCGCGTGCAACAGGAGCGCCTCGCGCACGGCCTCGTCCGCGATTGGCGTGTTCGCGAAGCGCACCTCGAGGGAGTTCATCTCGCCCTCGCCCATGGTGAGGCCGCGGCGGATCGCCCCGAAGCGCTCCGCGATGAACTTCATGTAGTAGCCCAGGGGAAGGTGGTCCTCCAGCAACGCCTGCAACCCGCCCTCCAGGGTCTCGTCGTCGATCCTCAAGAGGTCCTCCACGAGCCCGTCCACGTCGAGCTCGCGCGTGTCCGCGACGAGCTCGTACAGAATGCGATACGGGTCCGTCCACCAGAAGCGCACGAGGTGCTTCCGCGCGAGGAGCTCCTCCAGGAGGTCGCCCAGGGTGACGTTCACGACCTCGCCGAAGGCCGCGTGAACGATCAGGAAGCGGTCGAACGCCTCGACGACGATGCGGTCGTCCGTCGGCACGGGGCAGCCGGACTTGCGGTGGTTCGCGACCTCCTCGACGAGACGCTTCGCGCCCGTCTTGTTGATCGGCCATTCCTTCTCGAAGCGGGCCACGGTCTTCTCGAGGCCGCTCTTCTTCAGGCGCGCGTCGACGTCCTTCCGCAGCGCGCCGACGCGCTGGGCGAGGTGGTACGGCACCGGCAGCATCTCGCCGTCCCAGCCCGGGATCGCGGCGTTCGGGTCCGCGACCGGGGTCACGTACACGACGCCGTCCTGGCCGATCTTCGCAATCTTCCAAGGCCGCCCGCGGACGATGAAGTGCAGGCCCTCCTTCGCGTGGAGGACCATGAACTCCTCCCCGAGCACGCCGACGGGCCGCTGGTCCGTGAGGTCGACCACCGGGTACCGCCGTTCGTCGCGGATCGTCGAGAGGTTCTCGTAGTAGTAATTCCGGCCCTTTGCGGTCACGCGGACGTTCTCGCCCTGGCGGCGGAGGACGCCCAGGTGGTCGAGGAACTCCGCGACCCTCGCGGCCTGCTCGTCCTCGAGGCCGTGGTATGGGCCCGCCTTGCGCACGGTTTCGAGTATTTGCATGAAACTCGCGGTGCCCCCTTGGTCCAGGGCGGCCCCGACCATCTGATGCGCGAGGACATCCAGGGCGTTCACGTGGACGTGGAGGGGCTCGAGATCCTTCGCCTCGGCGGCTTGGACGACCGCGACGGACTCGATCGCGTCGTCCGCGGAGACCGCGAGGATGGTTCCCTTGGACGTGCGTTCAAGGGTGTGGCCGGAGCGACCGACGCGCTGGATGAACGACGTGACTTGGCGGGGGGACATGTACTGGACGACGCGGTCGATCGACCCGAGATCGATCCCCAGCTCGAGGGTCGACGTGCAGACCAATCCCTTGATCGTCCCCTCCTTGAACCCGGACTCGACGCGCTCCCGTTCCTCCCGCGGCAGGGAGCCGTGGTGCACGCCGACGTCCGTACGGACCATGGCGAGGCGCGAGCCGAGGAGCTCGGCGAGGGGGCGGGCGTTCACGAAGACGAGGGTGGAGCGGCTCTCGTCCAGGGTGTCGTCAATCTCGGAGAGGGACGCGGCCGCCTCGGGGGTGATGTAGAGGTCCCGCGCGGTCTCGAAGTCCTTGTCGATGGGGCGCGGCCACTCGACATGGTACTCCATCTTCTTCTCGAGGGGGGAGAGGAGGACCTCGAGGGGCTTCTCACCGCCGAAGAGGGCCGCGATCTGCTCCGGGTGGCCGACCGTGGCGGAGAGGCCGATGCGCTGGAAGTCCTTCTCCGTGATGCGGCGGAGGCGCTCGAGGGCGACGGCGAGCTGCACGCCACGGCGGTCCTCGGCAAACTGGTGCACCTCGTCGATGATGACGAAGCGCACGTTGCGGAGGTGGCGCTGCATCACCTTGCCGGGGAGGATGGCCTGGAGGGTCTCCGGGGTCGTGATGAGGATGTCGGGCGGGTGAGCGGCCTGCCTGCGGCGCTCGGAGGTGGGGGTGTCGCCGTGACGGACGGCGACGGTGAGACCAGAACCCTCAGCGAGGCGATGCAGACGCTGAGTCAGATTTCGATTCAGCGCACGTAGAGGCGTCACGTAAATCAGACGGATTCCTCGAGCCTCATGTCGCACGATGGACGCCAGAACTGGAAGTACGGCGGCCTCGGTCTTCCCGGCCCCGGTGGGGGCGACGATCAGCAGACTTCGTCCATCCATAATGGAAGGGATGGCGTCGGTCTGGAGTCTGTTGAGCCTTGTGATTCCGCCACGGAGCGCTATTGAGGTTAGGTCTTCAGAGACTCGCAAGCGGACTCACACAATCGCATACGGGCTAAGAATGTATTCCGAGGTGGACCAAGACTGCTTGAAAGGAGGTTGGAGAGGGACCGGTTGCGACCTGAGTCACTCGAGTCCGAACCGAGCCTGTATGGCTGACAAGGTCTTGTCATCCTTCCCGTCAGTCTTCCAAAAGGAGAGCGCGTAGCGCTCACCTTTCGAATCCTCAACGTGGAGCTGAATCCATGAGCCGCGTTTGGTGTTCTTCCTAGATTCCGCCACCCTGAAGGTTCCCGGGATAAGTGCGCAGTACGCCCTGACGCCGTGCTCCTTCAGCGCCTTGAGCTTGGCCTGCTTCGCAATCGCCGTGGGCATTCCCAGCGGTGTCATCTCCCCAGCCACCTCCCGCCAAGCATCAATGTCACGAATCAAGACAATCCTCTGGGATGTGATGTACAGCCTGCTCGATGCCGGGGGATTGAACCCGAGGAAAATCACTTTCGGACGCACTCGCCGCCAGGGCGTCCATACGTGCATATCCCATCCTTCCGCGACTCGTATCACGGTTTCGTTGGGCAGAAGCATGAGCGTACCCTGTGAATCGTAGACGGTTCCGCGGCCATCCATATCGCCAGCACGTACGGATAGGTCTGCCGACATATGCATCCCAATGCTATGGCGCCACCAGAACGGTGGGAAGCGGCGGGCCCATGTTGTTGCAGAGGAGCGCAAACTCGTTCAGCTGCGACAATAGAGTGAAGAGCGCATCCTGGGAAATCGCGGAAGGGATTTCGCTGGCGATAACATACTCGAAGAGGAATACAGCCGTGCCGCCAGGAGAGCTCACGATCTTCGCCGCGAGCTGATCGGGGACTATGCCTGCAACAGTCTGAGCTACCACCGCAATCCCGAGACCGAGTTGCCATCCAATTGCTAAAGCTGGTCCATATACTGGAATTACTGCGAGGGTCGTGTCCAAGACCGTGGCAGCAGCAGTCTCGTAGTGCGACAGCGCGTGAATCCGGTCGCCTGCTCCCGCGGCCAGGAGCAATTCATGTGACGCCAGAATCCACCCGACCGCCAGAGCTGCCACCCACCCGGAGCGTATCACAAGGCCTCCCTTCACGCTCCCGCCAAACAGCCCCGGCGCTAGTATAATGTCACCCCTCACGATGCCGAAGACTGAAACCGCGCCGGCGGAGAGGTAGAATGTTCCCTTCACCGTGTCTCCATCCATATAGGCTAGTACCGCTTGGCTGCCAAAGATTACGAGCGTGGCTCCCAGCGCAGCACCTTGTAGCCCTGCCCTAAGAGAGACATGCCGGGCCCCAGTGAGCCAAGCCGACTCATCGAGGTCGTCAAGGATCTCCGCGTTCCCCAGCTCCCACTCCACCGTGGTCGTCTCCGTGACCGAGTACGAGATGGTCCCCTCGAACCTTCGGATGTTCACCACGCTCGTCCCCGAGTCGCTGACGAGGAAGAGAGACTCCTGGGAGAGTACGCCCTCCACCTTCGTCACGACCGTGACCGAGCGCTCGAGGCTCAGCTCGGCCCAGGTCCAGGAGGGCGTCAGCGCGGCAGAGGGCACCAGGTTCGAGATGAGCGGGCCCACCATCGACAGCCCCCGCCGCACGATCTTCATGATGCCGAGGGTCGTGCCGAAGGCGTCCAGCCCGCCGCGGACCCAGGCCTCGGAAGGCGTGAGCGCCAGTTCGGTCTGGACGGCGGCGACGTCCTCCTCTGACTCGCCACTGAGCCATACGACGTCCGCCGCGGAGGCCAGCGACGGGTCCATCGCGTCCCCCACGTGGTACACGTAGACCGAGTACCCGCCGAGGCTCTGCAGGCCGGTCGGCAGGCTCTCCGCGGACGCGGGGAGGCTCGCGTCGACCGCCGGGAGGTCCAGGGAAAGCCGGGCGATGATGTGGTCCGCGGAGCGCTCGACCCTCGTGACGACGGACCCGACACGGAGGGCTGCCGGGGGCATCGCGGTCTTCACGGGGACATACCCACTCGAGTTCACCCAGAGCGGGGTCAGCACGAGCCTCGCGGGCACCCGCCCGTGGCCCGTCTCCAGGTCGGCCCGCCTCGCGGCCTCCTCCGGGATGCGTAGCGCGAACTGGTAGACGTGGTCGTCGATGGGCGCGCCGACGGCCACGTTCTGGTAGAACGGCGGGAAGCCCATGTAGTCGCTCGTCTCGAACAGAGAGTACTGGAACAGGGGCACGACGGAACCGCCGGATCCGGACGCGCCCTGGTCCGCGGCCGCGTCCACGACGACCTGCAGGATCACCGTCTCCGCCCGATCCGCAGGCACGGGAACGTCGAATGACGTGTGCCAGATCGTGTTCCCGCGAACGTCGGCGACCTGCACGGGGGCGAGGTTCACGAAATCGACCTCGTACAGGTGGTCGTGGGACTCGTAGTCAATCACGTACTGACGCGGCGCGAGGGCATCGCACATCCCGCGGACGTAGTGGAAGGGACTCCACCCTACCTGCCCAAGGTCGCGCATCCCGAGGACCGTGTAGTTGCTCTCGCCCCCCTCCGTGAACGTCCGGTTGATGGCCGTCCCGACGGCCCCAGGGGACTCGTCGCTGCTCCGCGTCGCCTCGGCGGTGTGGTCCGACAGGAAGACGCAGGTGCCGTCCAGGACGTCGTACGTCCAGATCTCGGCCCGCACGCCGTGCACGTCGAGCGCGTGCACCCGTTGCGTGAAGCGCACGAGCCCGGACTCGAACGTGTCCTTCCAGTCGAACTGCCAAGTCTCGAGGGGCGACTGGTCGAGCGCGTCGCCGATCCCGTCCCCGTCCGTGTCGGAACGGAGGGGGTTCGTCGGCCGGACGTGGTCCCCGCGGATTTCCTCGCCGTCCGTCAGGCCGTCGCCGTCCGTGTCCGGGTCCGACGGGTCCGTCCGGAAACCGCTGACGGCGACCCCGTACCACTCGTCCGCATCGGACAGGCCGTCGCCGTCCGTGTCGGCCAAGAGGGGCGACGTGGTGATGGACCGGACCTCGAGGTTCCCGTCGATTTCGAGCGCGATGTCCTGCGGCGCGACCTCGAAGCCGTCCGTCAGGCCGTCGCCATCCGTGTCGCTCCGGGACGGGTCGGTCCCGTAGACCGTCCGCTCCGCGCCGTCCGCGAGCCCGTCGCCGTCCGTGTCCGCGACCGTCGGGTCGGTCGCGCCCAGACCGTCCCCGGGGAAGAGCTCCTCGCCGTCCGTCAGGCCGTCATCATCTCCGTCGGGGTCGAAGGGGCTCGTCCGGATCGTTCGCTCTGTCGGCACGCCGTCGATGGTGAAGCGGATGACATGGGCCTCCGCCTCGAACGCATCGGAGAGGCCGTCCCCGTCGACGTCCGCGAGGACGGGGA
>JAJYKG010000307.1 GCA_021788795.1 Thermoplasmata archaeon
GCCGCTTGAGGATGTTCACGCGCACCTCGGACGCGAGGGCCTTGAAGCTCTCCTGGTCCAGCGTGATCGTGGACGGTCCCGGGATCATCGGGGTTCGCATGGCCCGACGGCCTCATCAGGGCATCCCCTTGATTCGGGATGAACCTAACGACGCCGTGACCGCATGCGTGGCTGAACCCGTGGGCGATCACGGAATGCGCCGACCCGCATCCGCCGGGGGGCTGGACCCGTTCTCCCCCCTTCGGCGCCTACTTCGGCACCTTCTGCCAGTCGTCGAGGAAGCGCTTCAGGCCGACGTCGGTCAGGGTGTGCCCGGCCATCTTCTTGAGCACGTCGAAGGGCACGGTCACGATGTCCGCGCCCAGCTTCGCGGCCTCGATCACGTGGAGCGGATGCCGCACGGAGGCGACGAGGACCTCGCAGTCCCAGTCGTAGTTGCCGAAGATCGTGACGATCTCGCGGATGACCTGCATGCCCTCCTGGCCCTGGTCGTCCAGCCGGCCGATGAACGGGCTGACGTACTTGGCCCCGGCCTTCGCCGCGAGGATGGCCTGGTTCGCGCTGAAGACGAGGGTCGTGTTGACCCGGATGCCCTCCTTGGAGAGGACCTTGATCGCCTTCAGCCCCTCCGTCGTCATCTGGATCTTGACGACGACGTTCTTGTGGAGCTTCGCGAGCTTCCGGCCCTCCTTGATCATCTCGTCCGCCTGGGTCGACGTGACCTCGAGGCTGATCGGTCCGTCCACGAGGGCGAGGATGTCCTGGACGACGTCCGCCCACTTGCGGCCCGTCTTCGCGACGAGCGTGGGGTTCGTCGTCACGCCGTCGAGCACGCCCCAGGACGCGGCCTCGCGGATCTCGTCGATGTTCGCGGTGTCGAGGAAGATCTGGACCATGGCCTCCCGCCGGAGGACGGAAGGCGCGAGCGCGTTATGAAGGTTGCAGGTCGCCGGGAGGCCACAGCTTTATCCGGGGGACGGACGGCCGCTTTCTGGGAATGCGTCGGCCTGGGCCCAGACGGCGTACGGGGTCTCGCTCACGGCCCTCGGTCTCAATCTGGTCGGAATCGGCTACGTCTTCTATGTCCTCGCCTCGAGGCCGCTCCACTCGGGCCTCACTCCAGACGTCGTCGCCGCGTTGGTCCTCGGGCTCGCGGGCGTGGGAGTCGCCCAGGTGGGAACGGTCCTCCGCCAGCACGGGCGGGCGGACTTCGTGGGACGGCAGGCGACCGTGACGTCGGTGCGGACCTCCGTCGCCCGGGTCGTGGTCGACCACGTGCCGTACTGGGTCTACGTGAAAGAGGGCGTCGCGAGGGGCGACCACGTGCCCCTCGCGTCCACGGAGCTGCAGGGTGCCCCCTCCGTGTCGACTTCGTGCCCCAGCGCCTGCCGGGGCCTTCCGCCGGATCGGCGGCCGGAACCTAGATAGGACCTCGCTCCATCCGCCGCGGTCATGGCCGCATCCTTGTGGCGCCACGCCGACTTCATGCGCCTCTGGATTGGCCAGAGTGTCTCCCAGTTCGGGAACCAGTTCACGGCCCTCGCGGTG
The DNA here is from genome assembly GCA_021788795.1 of Thermoplasmata archaeon. Classification (GTDB taxonomy): domain Archaea; phylum Thermoplasmatota; class Thermoplasmata; order RBG-16-68-12; family RBG-16-68-12; genus RBG-16-68-12. The sequence goes on from JAJYKG010000307.1 coordinate 1,549, forward strand.
CAGATCATCGCGGCAAGCTCTCTACTCGCAGGGGTCCCGCCCAGCCAAGCTGCCGCAGAAATGGGCCTCCTGGCGGCCCTGGGCACCCTTCCGTTCCTTCTCTTCGGCCTTCCCATCGGCGTATGGGTCGACCGCCACCGCCGAAAGCCTATCCTCATCGCCGGGGACTTCGGCCGCGGGGTCATAGTCGCGGCGATTGCAGCCCTGGCGTTCACCGGCAGCCTAGGAATGGTCCACCTCTACGTCCTCGCGTTCCTCACGGGCGTGCTCACGGTCTTCTTCGATGTCGCGTACCAAGCGTACCTCCCCGGCCTAGTCGACCGCACGCAGATCGTGGAGGGGAACAGCAAGCTGGAGACGAGCACCGCGACGGCGCAGGTCGCGGGACCCAGCCTTGCGGGAGTCGTGATCCAGTTCGTCTCCGCCGCGGCGGCGATGGTCTTCGACGCCGTCTCCTTCTTCTTCTCCGTGGGCATGATGGCCCGCATTCGGAAGCGCGAGGAGGCGCCCGACCCCAAGGACCACGGCTCCGTCCTCGCGGACATCCGGGAGGGCCTCCGGGTGGTCTTCCGCGACCGGCGGCTCTGGACGATCGCCGGATGCACGGGCACCTCGAACTTCTTCAGCGCGGCGCTCTTCGCCGAGATCGTCCTCTTCGCGGTCCGGCTCCTCGGCATGGACCCCGTCGCGATCGGCATCGCCACCGGGGTCGGCGCCATCGGGGCGGTGGTGGGCGCGGTCACCGCGGCGCGGGCCACGGCGAGGTTGGGGGTGGGTCAGGTCATCTTGCTCGGCAGCCTCCTCTTTGCGGGGGCACCGCTCGCCCTCTTCCTCGTGACGCCCCCGACGGGGCTCGTCGTCCTGTCCGCAGCCCTCTTCGGGACCGGCCTCGGGAGCCTCTGGTACAACATCAACCAGGTGAGCCTGCGCCAGTCCATCGTTTCCCTGCGCCTCCAGGGGCGGCTCAACGCCACGATGCGATTCCTCGTGTGG
>JAJYKG010000308.1 GCA_021788795.1 Thermoplasmata archaeon
ATGGAGCGCCTCCAGCAGATCTGCGGGGACGACTTCGAGGTCGTCGCGAAGAACATCCTCTTCTCCGAGCCGTACAACTTCGAGGAGCAGGAGTCCCTCATCGAGAAGGCCGTGAAGATCGCGGACAGCAACGCGGATGTCGGCCTGATCGTGATCGACAGCATCACGATGCACTACCGCCTCACCATGCGCGACGAGACGCGCCGGGACGAGCGGTACTCCCTGACGCGGCAGATCGCGAGGCTCCTGAAGGCCTCCCGCACGCGCGGCATCCCCGTGGTCGTGACGTCCCAGGTGTACACGGACATCGACACGGGCCGGTACATGCCCCTGGGCGGGCACATGCTCAGCCACAACGCGAAGACGATCGTCCGGTTCGAGAAGGTGGGCCCGAGCCTGCGCGCGGCGGTCCTGGAGAAGCACCGCCACCGGGAGGAGGGTACCCGCGCGCCGTTCCGCATCACGGGCCACGGGCTCGAAGACTAGCGGACGCGGGAACGCTGGGCGTCGAGCAGGGCCTCGAGGAGCGCGCGGGCCTCCGGGTCCTTCGACGGAAGCCGGTCGAGGGCCTTCCGCGCGAGGTTGAGGTTCTTCTCGATCCGTGTTTCCATGATGGGGAGGACGTGGCGCGCGAGGAGCGCGCGCACGGTCTCGATGTCCCGCTTCGTCGTCCGAGAGCCACGGCCGTAGGAACGCAGGAAGGCCACGCGGTCCTTCCCGCGGAGGACCTCAGCCGCGAGAACGTAGCTCCGCGTGCGCTTGCCCTGGCGGATGTCGCCCTCCGAGGAGCCGCCGATCTCCGAGCGCACGACGCCCGCGCCGAGGAGGTCGTCGCGGTCCTGGAAGGCCACCGCGAACAGGAGCGCGTACTCCTGCAGGGCCTCCCGCATCTCCGCGGGCACCCCTGCGGCGATCGCGGCCGTGGCCGCGGCACCGAGGTAGAGGCGCGCGGTCTTCGCCTCGCTCATGCGGACGTAGTCCTCCTCGGGGATCGTCCGCAGCCCCTCGAAATCGATGTCGAGCGCCTGCCCATCGCTCAGGACCAGGTCGACCTCCGTGAGTTCGGTGAGGAGGCCGAGTCGGACGGCGGGATCGAGGTCCTTCGGGCTCTCGATCGCGCGCTCCGCCAGGGAGCGGATGCGCAGGGCGTCCAGGATGGCCTGGGATGCGCCGTAGCGGCTGCGGCGCGTGCGGAAGACGACCGCCGGACGGGCGGCGTCCGCGCGGCGATAGAGGGCCGCGTTCGAGGACCAGGCGCTCGGCAGCGTCCGCCGCCGTTCGTCCTCGTCCATGATGTCGTCCAGGAAGAGCGTGTACAGGTGGTACCACTCGAGCCAGCACGCCGCTCGCTCCATCGAGACGGAAGGCCGCTCGCCCGTCAGGAGGCGGTAGCCCGCGAGGGCGAGGGCGTAGCGGTAGCGCTTGCCCGCGAGGAAGAGGCGCGCGTTGCGCGACATCGTCTTCGCGGACGGGTACGGGCCGGCCGGGTGGACCGTGAGGAACTCCTCCCACATGGTCTGCAAGTTCGCGTTCGACGCGTCCCGGTAGGGCTTGAGGAGGGCTTCGAGGCGCTCGACCTGCGGGTCGGGGAGGTCGGTCATCGGACTACGACTCCTCGGCGAGCTCAATCCAGGTCGCGGTCGGGGCGTTGATGATCGCGTGCTTCTCCTGGAGTTCCGCGACGGACGAGGAGCCCGTGAGGAACATGGCGGCCTTGAGCTCCTCGATGACCGCCCTCAGCTCCGCGACGACCGCGTCCGAGGAGACCTTCGCGGCCTCGAGCATGGGCTTCGCCATCCCGGCCGCGGTCGCCCCGAGGGCGATCCCCTTCGCGACGTCCAGGCCGCTCCGCACCCCGCCCGTGGCGACGAGCGGCAGGCCGACGCTCGCGAGGACGAGGGACGCGGGCGTGGGGATGCCCCAGTCCCAGAACGTGGCCCCGAGGCGCTCCTTCAGGGAGGAGGCCTCCTTGCGCGCGCGGTAGTGTTCGACCGCGGAGAAGGACGTCCCACCGAGGCCGCCGACGTCGATCGCCTTGACGCCCGTCTTCTTGAGCGCCTTCGCGACGTCCCGGGAGATGCCCGCGCCGGTCTCTTTGGCCATGACGGGGAAGCGGGCCGCGAGGTTCTTGATCGCCGCGAGGCAGCCCTTCGCCCGGCGGTCGCCCTCGGGCTGCACGACCTCCTGGAGGAAATTGAGATGGACGATGAGGGCGTCCGCGCGGACCATGTCCATGGCCTTCTTCGCGTCCGTGACACCATAGGCGCGCTTCTCCGCCTGCGGCACGAGCTGGGGCGCGCCTAGGTTCGCGAAGACCAAGGGGACGTCGAAATCCTTGACGACCGCGTATGTCGGCTCGAGCTCGGGCTTCTCGATCGCGGCCCTCTGCGAGCCCACGCCCATCGCGACGCCGACCTCGGCGGCGGCCTTCGCGAGGTTCGCGTTGATCGCCCCGCCCATGCCGAAGCCGCCGGTCATCGACGAGATGACGAGGGGCGCCTCGAGCTTCCGGCCGAAGAGC
>JAJYKG010000309.1:0-454 GCA_021788795.1 Thermoplasmata archaeon
AACGTAGATCTGACGAGGACACCACACTAGGGAGGCGGCAGAGTCGATGAGGCGGCGGAGCCAGCTCTACGTTCCGGGCAACAACCCGCGGATGATCCAGAAGGCCGCGGCCCTCGAGGCGGACTCCCTCATCTTCGACCTCGAGGACGCGGTCCCGCCCGAGGAGAAGCTCGAGACCCGGCGGACGCTCGCGGCCCGGATTGCGGAACATGAATGGGGGCCGCGGGAGGTCTGCGTCCGCGTCAACGCGCTCGCCACGGCCGAAGGCCCCGGCGACGTCGAGGCCATCTCGAAGGTCGACCCGGTCCGCACCCTCATCATCCCGAAGGCCGAGGAAGACCTCACGTTCCTCGCGAAGCGGACGGGCCGGGGGCTCCTCCCGATCATCGAGACCGCCCGCGGGCTCGCGCGGATTGAGGACATCGTGCGGAGCGAGGGCGTGGTCGCGGTCACG
>JAJYKG010000309.1:464-2505 GCA_021788795.1 Thermoplasmata archaeon
GCCGGGGATTTCGCCGTCTCCGTGGGCGGGACGATCGCCGCGTACGCGCGCAACCCGTACGTGAAGACCCGGATCGTGGTGACCGCGGCCGCGTACGGCGTCGACGCGATTGACGAGGTCCACTTCGACCTGCGAGACATGGAGGGGTTCCGGGCGGAGGCCCTCGAGTCGAAGGCCCTGGGTTACGTGGGGAAGCAGGTCGTCCACCCCCAGCAGGTCACCCTCGCGAACGCGATCTTCTCCCCCGACCCCGACGAGGTCGCCTGGGCCCGAGAGGTCATGCAGGCGTACGATTCCGCCGCGCGCACGGGGCGAGGCGCGGTCCGGGTCCGCGATCAACTCGTCGACGCGGTCCATTACCGGCTGGCGCGGAAGGTCCTGGAGCGCGCGGGTGCCTGACGCGCCACCGACCGGGCGTCAGCGTCCTTGCTCCTGGAGGAACCGCGAAGCGGCCTCGAGGTCGAACGGGAGGTGGCCGCCCTTGGCCCTCGCGGTGCAGTAGTAGTCCCAGAGGCGGTCCCGGAACGCGGGATGGCTGCAACGGTCGATGATCGCCTCCGCCCGTTCCCGGGCGGAGAGGCCGCGGAGGTCGGCCCACCCCTGGTCCGTGACGATCACGTCCACGTCCTGCCGCGGGATGTCCGAGCTCGCGACGAGGGGCACGATTCGCGAGTATCGGCCCCCGGCTGCCGTGGAAGGCAGGACGACCACGACGAGGCGCGCGGCCCGATCGAAGTCGGGGGAGCCGCCCACCCCGTTGTGGACGTCGGCCCCGATGTGGGAGGTGTTCGCGCCGCCGAAGAGGTCGACCTCGAGGGCCTGCTGGATCGTCACGACGTTTAGCCGGGCGATCACCTCGAGGCTGTTCGACACGTCGTACGGGCGGAGCACAACGTCCCTCCGGAGCTTCGCCATGTGGCGGAAGGCTTCATCGAGGACCGCTTCGTCCCCCGGGAGCAGGTACATGGCCGTCGAGCTGATGCCGCGGACCTTGCCCCCGAGGGCCTCGGTCCACCGCGCCGGGATGCCCTCGGTCCAGATGTCGAGCTTCCGGAACGGCAGGACGTCCAGGAGGGCCGCGGCAATCGGGCCTGCGCCGAGTTGGAGGGAGAACTCGTCCCAGGACGCCGGAGTGAGCTCCTCTCCGAGGAAGGCGGCCACGGTCTCCGCCATGCGACGGTCCGCGGGAACCGGCTGGCTGTATGCCGCGGAAGGCTCCTCCGCGCGGTCCGTGAGGACGATGGCCGCGATCTTGGAGGTCGGCGCTTCGACCCACGGCTTCCCCACTCGGTCCCGGACGCCTCGGATCGGGATGGGCACTCCGGGCTGCACGGTGTAGATGTCATGGAGCCCGGTCAGCTCCGGCTTGCGTTCGTTGACCTCCACGATCACCTTGCGGGCCGATTCCACGAACGCGGGCAGGGCGTCGACGGAGAGGGACGGCGTGATGCGGCCGCGCTCGTCGATGGCCGTGGCTTCGATGACCACGACGTCGATCGGCTGGCCCTGCGTGAAGTACCCGCGGCGCACGAACTCAGGGAACTCGCCGATGCGCGCGTCAAAGAACTCGACGGACCCCTCGTTCACGGCCGTCCTCGCGGGCCCGCTCAGGTACGGGAAACGGCGGCGGATTCCGACGCGGGCCATGGCTTCCTCAAATCGGGCCGTCGTGGCGCCACCCGTGAGGAGGGTGAGGTCGTACTCTCGTCCTGCGGCCGCGGATCGGCCGAGGGCCTCTGGGACCTCCTTGGCCAGGGAGGACCCGCCCATGCAGGAGAAGGCGATGGAGCCGCGCGCTGGTACGAAACGCTCCACGGCCTCCGCGCCGTCCATGATGCGCGCGCGGAGTGGCTTCGAACGGACTCGCTGGGTCATAGTCGAGGCGACCGAGTCGCAGGCGCCATCCCCGCTCCTCCGGATAATCCTATGTCGATGCGCGCATGGGAAGCCGCCGTCCGGGATGAGGGGGCCGGTCGGTGGGAAGTTCAACCTCCGCTTCGAAGGACATATCTTGAACGCGCGCCCTACCCCGCCCCGGGCA
>JAJYKG010000039.1 GCA_021788795.1 Thermoplasmata archaeon
GTTCTCCTCGGGGATGCGGAGGTGGTCGAAGCCGATGAGCATCGTGTCGCTCGCGCGGATGCCCATCTTGTTCTCCTTGCGGAGGAGCTGGTACCCCGGGGCGTCCGTCGGCACGATGAAGCAGGAGATGTCGTACTTCTTCTCCCCCGTGCGCGCGTAGGTGATGAGGGTCTTCGCCTTGGACGCGTTCGTGATGAACGCCTTGGAGCCGTTCAGCTCCCACGCGTCCCCCACGCGCTTCGCGGTGGACCGCATCGCGGCGGCGTCCGACCCGCAGTCCGGCTCCGTGAGAGCGTACGCGCCGATGTGTTCGCCGCGGGCCAGGGGGACCAAGAACCTCTGCTTCTGCTCCTCGGTCCCGTACTTGAGGATCGGCTCGCACGCGAGGCCGTTGCACACGGCCGCGATCACGGACGCGCTCGCGTCCCCGCGGGCCAGCTCCTCGATCGTGATCGCGTAGCTCACGCTGTCCAGGCCTGCGCCGCCGTACTTCTCCGGCACGAAGATGCCGAGGAGGCCCAGCTCCCCCATCTTCTTCGCCCAGTGCTCCGGGAACTCCTGGCTCTCGTCGTACTTCATGGACTCCGGGATGATCTCGCGTTCCGCGAAATCGCGGACCATCTTGCGGGTCATCTCCTGGGTCTCGCTCAGCTCGAAGTCCATCGGGCGGACCAAAGGACGGCCTGGGCATATAGATTCTCGTCGTACGAACGTTCAAGCTCCCGGGTCGGTTCGCGCACGCGGTGGCCGCCCTCCGCCTCGAGCCGCTGCAGTCCGTCGACGCCCAGGCGTACTGGCAGGTCTACGTGGCCGGGCGGACGGACCTGCCCACGCGGTCCGTCGCGGCCCACGTGGAGCGGTACCTCGCCCTGCCGCCGGAGGAGCAGCGGACGCACTTCGCGGTCCGCGAGGGGCCCGCCCTCGTGGGCACCGTGCGCCTCCTGCCCGGGACGATCACCGGGTTCGCCATGGACCCCGGCCACGCGGGCGACGCGGCCCCGGCGGTCATCCGGGCCCTTGACCTCCTCCGCACGCAGGGGGGCGGCGCGATCACGGCCTCGTTCGACGAGGCCTACCAGAAGGCGTTCGAGTCCCTCGGGTTCCGCCCCCTCTTCGCGCGGCTGCGGATGGAGGCCGCGACCCGGCGCACGCCCGCGTCCAGCCTCCCGCTCAGGCCGCCGGAGGAGAGCGAGGTCCCGAAGCTCTCGCGCTTCTTCCAGGAGGTCTACGAAGGGCACCTCGAGCAGGCGCTCGGGATGCACGTGGGCTCCGAGGAGGACTGGCGCGGATACATCACGGGCATCCTGCGGGGCGACGCCGGGCGGTTCATGCCGGACGCCTCCTTCGTCGCCTTGGAGGATGACCGGCTCGCCGGCGCGATCCTCGTGACGCACTGGATGGGCGCGCCCATGGTCGCCGAGATCGGCGTCGCGCCGGACCGGAGGCGCCGCGGCCTCGCCCGTGCCCTGCTCTCCGCGGCCTCGACGCGCCTCGCGGCGGTCGACGAACCGCGGTGGTCCCTGTACGTGACCGTCGGCAACGACCCCGCCCTCGCCCTGTACCGCGACCTCGGCTTCGAACCGGCGGGCGGCCGCACGGTCACCGCGCAGCTCGCGGAGTCCCTCTCGGAGCATTCTCAGGGCTGAGACTGTCGAGGCTAGCCTTAAGGCCCCGCGGCCCCGCATGGCCGGGTCGGCGAATGCATGATCGCGCTGGACGAGAGTTTCGTCGTGCTCATCCTGAGCATCCTCTGCGGCGTCCTCGGGGGCTTCCTCGTGGCGCACAAGGGCGTGCGGATGATGCACGGCGGCCTGCTGTACCGCCTGAGCATCGGGCTCGCGGCGGTGGGGATCGCGATGGGGCTGAGCGCCGCGTCGCGCGTGCTGGACCTGAGTCCGGTGGTCTCCGACACCTTCCAGATCGTCGCGCTCGTCGTGCTGTTCTTCATCGGTTACAGCGCCTGGCTGAGCGCGCACGCGATGCAGACTGAGGCGTGATCCGGGTGGGCGCGCAGGCCGCGTACGAGCGCATCGCCGCGGACATGCGGTCCATCTGGGGAGACATGGCGCTGGCCATGCTCCGCAAGCGGCTGCGCGACGTCCATGCGGACCCGAACGCGCTGACGAGGGAGGACCTGGAGCGCATCGTCGACCTCCTCCGGGCGAAGACCCTGCCGTCCATCCTGGGCGAGGAGGGCGCGGAGACGAAGGCCTGCCAGTACCTCGCCTGGGTCGCGGACTCCGGCTGACGCGGCCCGCTCACTTCGGGGGCAGATGGGCCGGCTTCACCAGGCGGAGGACCTTGTACATCTCCAGGTCGGAGCGGGCCCACGGGTGGAGGTCCTCCGGGATCTTCGCGTCGACCGCCTCGAAGCGGACCTCGTTGGCCCCCCGCGCCAGCGTGGTCTCCTCGGGCATCTCCGCCTCGAACTGGAACGTGAGGATCCAGTCTCCGTCCGTCCCGGACCGCACGCCGACGAGGCGGATGGTCCTCGGGTTCTCCCCCGTCTGCTCCCGGAGCAGGCGCGTGGCGCACAGCCGCGGGTGGACGCCGTAGTCCAAGACCCCGCCGGGGAGCGTCCACGCGTCGCCGTAGACCGGGTCCTTGCGCTGCCGGATGAGGACGAGCCGGTCCTGGTGGTGGGCGAAGACCACGCACCGCATCTCGAGCCCGCCCGCGGAGGTCCCGGCGCCGGACGGGAAGACCGCCTTCTCGATGTCCTCCATGGCTCACGACCCGGACGGGCCACGGGGGCGATAAGGGTTCCGCGCGGCGGTCACATGGGCTTGCGGCCGACGAACCAGGGCATTGGGTCCTCGGGAGTCTCGGGATCAGGGGCGGCGTGGCGGACCTGGAAACCCGCCTCGCGGAGGGTCCGGGGCCACGTCGCGGTCGGGAAGAGCCCGAGGACGTGCCGGTCCGTCTCGACGGTCAGCTTGCCGCGTCGCCGGATGAGGTAGATGAACGTCGACTCGCACGTCGTGTCCCGCGGATCTGGATCGTACCGGTTCTCGACGAAGACGACCTCGACGTTCCCGCGGCGTCCCCGGACCGTCTCCGTCCAGTTCTGGACGAACAGCTCGCGGGCGAGCTCTGCGTAGGTGACGAAGGCGCCGCCCGGCCTCAGGTGGCGGAAGGCCGTCGCGAACGCGCGGGCGAGGTCGCGGGGGCTCCTCATGTAGGACACCGCGTCCGAGATCATCGCGCCGTCGAACGCCCGACCCAGGCGGACGGACCGCATGTCGCCGAGGCGGTACTCCAGCTCGGGGTTCAGTCGCCGCGCGAGTCGGAGCATGGAGGGGCTGAGGTCCACGCCTGTGATCCGGGCGTGCCGTTTGAGGTTGGAATCCACGTGACCACCCCCGGATCCCAGATGGAGGACGTCGCGTACCGGCCCGACCGCGCCCATCCGTAGGAAGCGCCAGAACTCCTCGGCCTCGTCCGCGTACTGCTCCGGAGGGCTGATGATGGGCCAGGCCCACGACAGGTCTTCGTACAGGCGGTGGCGGTTCGGGCTCGGAGCGGCTCCCACGAAGTCGGAACCCGGAGGGTCGCGGCACGGGATAGGGCTTCCGGCGCTCGACTCACGCCGCGGGGAAGCTGACCGTGTGGCCCTCGGCCTGCCGCCGGGTCTTCGCCGGCTCGCGGATCCGGAAGCCGTGGTCCTCGCCGTACCTCCGCATGATCTGGAGGATGTACCGGCCGCCGAGCCGTCCCGTGGCCACGACCATCGCGCGGACCGGGAGCGGGAGCTTCGTGAGGCGCCAGAGGATCGAGTCCATCTCGATCACCTCGTGCCGCCAGGCGCGGTAGGCGATGTTGAACCGGGCCTCGTCGATCATCTCGTCCAGGTTGTAGAAGGACTCGCCGCGGAGGGCGCCGATGGGCACGAAGGTCAGCGGCGCGGTGACGAAGTGGCCGTTGGGGATCTGCTCGAGCTTGTCGATCAGGTCGACCGTCAGCCACGCGTCCTCGGGCGTCTCGCCGGGCAGGCCCATGATGATTGTGTACGCGGGGAACCAGTAGTTCTTGTTCAGGATCTCCGTCCCCTGGACCACGACCTCGGGCCACTCCTCCGGGCTGAAGGGCGCGGCCTTGCGGTTCAGGACGGCCTTCGAGAGCTTGGGGCTCCCCGTCTCGATCCCGCTCTGGATCCCGATCCACTTGTTCGGCCCGACGCCCACGATCTCGGAGAGGTCGTGGATGAGGCCCGGGTTCGTGACCGCGGCGCTCACGGTGCCGTGGGTCGGGTAGCAGTGGTCGACACCTGGCTGGCTCATCACGTGCTTGAACAGGCCCTTGACCGCGTCTTCGTTCGGCTCGAAGGTCTTCCAGTTCTCCAGGCGGTACAGGAAGATGTCGTCCGAGTGCAGCTGGACTGAGTTGCCGCGCGGCGCCTTCGCGTTCACCGCGACCTCGTCCGCGATGAAGTCGAGGGGGAAGTACCGCGGCTTCCGAAGGGTGACTTCGCAGAACTCGCACCCGCGGCCGCAGCCGCGCATGACCTCGACCATGTTGTGCATCACGGGGCCGAGGATCTTGGGCACGTCCTCGACGCGTGGCGCCGTGCGGTTGTTGTACCGCATCACGGGCGGCGCGCTGCCGTCCCGGACCTCCTGGAAGATGTCCCCGATGAACTGGTCCGTCTCGCCGTAGACGATGTGGTCGATCCCGAGCTCCTCCTGGAGCCCGGGCCGGTGGTCGAACTGCCACGCCCCGGGCCCGCCCAGGACGACCTTGTACTTGCGGTCCGGCCGCTGGGCCTTCGCGGCCAGCTCGAGGAACTTCGCCTTCGTGTAGGGGGTCAGCGCCCCGCCCATGGTGAAGGACATGCTCACGGGTCCCATGCCGAGGGGATCCATGGAGTGCAGGCCGACGACTTCCGTGTCCTCCGTGATGTAGCGGTCGAGGTGCTGGGGCGGCGCCACCACGACCTCATCCCGACCGTACGCCTTCACGAGGCCCGCCTCGACCTTCCGCAGGCCGTAGGGGGCGCGGACGGGGTGGCCGTCCGCATCGAGGGCCGGCGGGTCCGCGAGGATCCGGTACGCGAGCCGCGAGTGCCAGTAGTCGGTCGGGATGCAGCTGAAGAAGGTCGCGAGGGGCACGCCACGGTAGTCCGTCATGAGGGTGTAGTCTGCCGCCAAGACATACTTCGCCATGCAATCCCCCGCCCGATTCGTGGACCCTAGAGCGGTCCCCCTTCAAGCCTTCGTTGTGCAGCCCGGTCATTTGCACTCCCCTCTAGTTATATATTTCGGATTGCGGCAGGCGACATGTCCTCCGACCTCGTCTGCGGGTCGGCGGGACCGCCGGGCTTCTCTCCCCCCGAGGGCCACGGGAGAGATTAGGGAATCCGAAAACGGCATGGGAGAAACGCTTCCCGCCGCGCCGGGGTTCGGCATGCCCTCGGGGCGCCCGGAGGTCTGCGGGGCGGAGCTCACGCCTTCGGCTTTCCCACGGACCGGCCAAGGCCCGCGGCCATCCGGAGCAGGAAACGCATCCCGCGGTTCACATCGGGATCGCGCAGCGCGCGGAGGAGGCCCCAGAACCCGAGGACCCGCCCGTCGTCCCGCGTGGTAACCGCAGCCTTGGCGGCCCCGTCCAGGCCGTTGAGCAGCTCCTGCACCGCGCGCGGGTCGATGCTCTGCAGGGTGTTGTAGAACCGGAGGGCATGCTTCACCACCGCGAGGTTCCCGGGCTGGGTCGCCCAGTCCGTCGCGGTCCCCAGGGCCGCGTCCGGCTCCTCCAGGAGGTGGGACAGACCCTGGAGCACGCCGCGCTCGTGGGCGAGGACGAGGAGCCGCCGGAACTCCGCCTCCGCCGCGGCCTCGGCGCTCGCTTGGACCTTCTCCGCCGTCTCGCTCGCCGGGGCGCCCTCGATCGTCGCAATGGGCTTCGCCATGGTCTCACCGCTTCTCCGGGGGCACGTAGTCGGGCCGCGCCCACTTCTTCTCCACCTCGACGCCGGGCCGCGGGTTGCGCCGGGCGAACCGCGGGTTCGTCCTCGGGAGGGGCGGGGTCGGCACGGGGCATGACTCGAGCTTCTCCATGCGGACCGGGATCTCCTTGTATGCGGGCGTGCGCGCGGACGGGTCGACCTTGTCGGTCGACAGGCGGTTCACCGCCGCCTCGCCCTGGCCGTGCTCGGGCAGGAACAGCACGTTCCCGGAGACGCGGTCCGTGACGAGGACCTTCGTCTTCGCCGAGCCCGCCGGGGACGTCAGTCGCACCGTGTCCCCGTCCTTCAGGCCGCGCGACGCCGCGAGCTCCGGGGACACCTCGACGAACATCTCGGGCACCTTCTCGACGAGGCCCGGGTTCCGCCACGTGAGGTTGCCCCAGTGGAAGTGCTCGAGCATGCGGCCGTTGTTCAGGTAGAGGTCGAACTCCTTCGACGTCGGGATCGGCTCGATGAACTTCGTCACGTAGAAGCGGGCCTTGCCGTCCGGGAAGGCGAACCGCTCCGTGTAGAGGCAGCTCGAGCAGGACCCGTCCGCGGCGATGGGCCACTGGAGGCTGTGGAACCCCTCGAGGCGCTCGTACGTGACCCCGGCGAACATGGGCGTGAGCGGCGCGAGCTCCTCCATGACCTGCGACGGGTGCGTGTAGTCCCAGTCCGCGCCGAGGGCGCGGGCGACGCCCTGGATGATCGCCCAATCCGGCTTGGACCCGCCGAGGGGCTCCAGGGCCTTGTAGAGCCGCTGCACCCGCCGCTCCGTGCTGACGAAGGTGCCCTCCTTCTCCAGGCTCGCCGCTGCGGGCAGGACGACGTCCGCGTACTGCGCGGTCCGCGTGAGGAAGAGCTCCTGGACGACCAGGAACTCGAGGCCCGACAGGACCTTGTCCATGCGGCCCTGGTCGCTGTCCGCGAGGATCTTGTCCTCGCCCATGAGGTACATCGCGCGGAGCTTGCCTTCCTCCGCGGCGAGGACCATCATCTCGCTGTTGAGCCCGGTCCCCTCGGGGAGCCGGACGCCCCACGCCGCCTCGAACTTCTTCCGGACCTCCGGGTCCGAGGTTTTCTGGTAGCCGGGGAGGTAGCCTGTGAGGGAGCCGAAGTCGCTGACCCCCTGGACGTTCGCGTGGCCGCGGAGCGGGTAGCCGCCCGTTCCCGTGCGCCCGAAGTTCCCGGTGAGCAGGAGGAGGTTCGCGATCGCGGTGGACGTCTCGCTGCCGTCCTGGTGCTGGGTCACGCCCATGGCCCACAGGATGCAGGTGCCCTTGGACTCGTGGATCATCGCGGCCAGCCGGATGATCTGGTCGCGCGGGAGGCCCGTGACCTTCTCCGCGTAGTCGAGGGTGAAGGGCTCGAGGCTCGCCTGGAACTCCGCGAAGCCGTTCGTCCGCGAGGCGATGAACTCCTTCGCCTCCCACCCCTGGTCCAGAACGTACTTGCCTATCGCGTTCAGCACGACGAGGTCGGTGCCCGGGTTCGGGCGCAGGAAGAGGTCGGCCCGCTCCGCCATCTCGTGCCGGCGGAGGTCGAGGACCGCGAGCTTCTGGCCGTGGAGCTTGCGCGCGCGCTTCACGCGGCTCGCGAGGACCGGGTGGGCCTCCGCGGTGTTCGATCCCACGATGACGACGAGGTCCGCGGCCTCGATGTCCTCGATGCCGCCGGAGTCGCCCCCGTAGCCCACCGTGCGCCACAGCCCCATCGTGGCGGGGGACTGGCAGTACCGGGAGCAGTTGTCCACGTTGTTCGTCCCGATCACGGCGCGGGCCAGTTTCTGCGTGAGGTACGACTCCTCGTTCGTCCCCGTGCAGGAGGCGATCACGCCGATCGCGTCGGGACCGTCCTTCGCCTTGACCTCGGAGAAGCGCCGGGCGACGAGGGCGAGGGCCTCCTCCCAGCTGGCCTCGCGGAACGACCCGTTCTCCGTGCGGATCAGGGGCTCCACGAGGCGGTCCGGGCTGTTCACGAAGTCCCAGCCGAACTTGCCCTTGACGCACGTCGCCACGGCGTTCGCGGGAGACTCCGGCGAAGGCTGCACGAGGAGGACCTTCCGGTCCCGCGTCCAGACGTCGAACGTGCACCCGACGCCGCAGAACGTGCATACGGTCTTCGTCTTCTTGACGAGCCCCTTCCGGATCTCCCCCTCCACGGTGCTCAGGAGCATCAGCGGCGAGAAGCTCGTCTCCACCTCCTTCACGGCGTCGACCATCCGGTCCTTCACGGACTTCAAGATCCCCGTGACGTAGCCCGCCTGCCCGAGGATCGACTTCTCCATGAGCGCGTTCACGGGGCAGACCGTGCAGCATGTGCCGCAGGAGACGCAGGAGGAGCGGTCGACCGCGGCCCCGCGGTCCCACACCACCCGCGGCCGTCCTTGGCTCCAGTCGAGGCTCAGGACCTCGTTGACGACGAGGTTCTGGCACGCCTCGACGCACCGGCCGCAGGCGATGCACTGGTCCGGGTCGTACACGTAGAACGGGCTCGAGTCGTCGACCGGGTATCCTTTGGGCTCGAACGCCTGGGATTCGATCCCCATCCGGTAGACCGTATTGTGGAGGACGCAATCCCCATTGTTGTTGTCGCAGACGGTGCAGTACATGTTGTGGTTGCGGAGGATCTCCGCCATCGCGTCGAGCTGCGCCTTCCTCGCGTGCCCGCTCTGCGCGGCGACCTGCATGCCGTCCTGGACGGGCGTGGCGCACGCGCGAACGAGGCGACCGCCCACCTCGACCAGGCAGGTGTCGCACGTCTGGAGCGGACCGAGGCTCGGATGGTAGCAGAGCTGCGGCACCTCGATCCCGTTGCGCGCCAGCAACGCCAAGATGCTCTCGCCCGCTCGGGCCTCGCAAGGCTTCCCCTCGACGGCGACCTTCATCCCCCGCCTCCCGCGGCGCCGAAGGCGGGACCCTACTTGAACGTTCGGCAGCCCGCGGCGCGGCCCCTTCCGAACGGGCGACGGGTTACGCCCCGCCCCGGCCCGTGTTCACGAGGAGGACGGAGTCCCCCGCCGCCACGATGCCGTCCGCGAGGAGGTGCCGGAGCCCGGCGAGGGTAGCGGCTCCCTCGAGGCAAGCGCTCACGCCCTCCCTGCGGGCCAGGTCCTCCTTCGCGCGAGCCATGTCGTCCTCGGCGACTGCGACCGCGGCGCCGCGCGTCTCGCGCAGCGCGCGGAGCACGAGGCGGTCCGCGATCGTCGCGGGGACCCGGAGCCCGGACGCCGCGGTCTGCGGGTCGGGCCAGGGGTCCGCGGTCACCTTCCCCTCGCGGAACGCCCGGACGAGCGGCGCGCAGCCCTCCGCCTGCACGAGCCCGATCCGGGGCCACGGGCCCGTGTACCATCCGAGGTCCCGGAGCTCCCCCAGGGCTTTCCAGATCCCCACGACGCCCGTGCCCCCTCCCGTCGGGAAGAGGATCCAGTCCGGCATCTCCGGGAGGGCGTCCCAGATCTCGAGGAGCATGGTCTTCTTCCCCTCGACCCGGTAGGGCTCCCGGAGGGTGGCCACGTTGAATGCGCCCGTCGCGACGCTGGCCGCGGCCGCCTCCCGTCCCGCGTCCGCGATGCTCCCGGCCACGGGGACCACGCTCGCACCGAAGGCTTCCGCCTCCCGGGTCGCCGCGGCGGGGGCGCCCTCGGCCACGTAGACCGTGGCGGGCAGGCCGTAGGCGGCGGCGAACATCGCGAGGGAGGCGCCGGCGTTCCCCGCCGTGGGCACCACGAGGGACTTCGCTCCGAGGGCCCTCGCCATGGGCACCGCCACGGCCATGCCGCGGGCCTTGAACGTGCCCGTGGGGTTCCGCCCCTCGTCCTTCACGAGGAGGTCCCTCATTCCCAAGACCTCCGCGAGCCGCGGCGCGTGGAGTACCGGCGTGCCGCCCTCGCCCCGGGAGATCACCTCGCCGGCGTCGAGGGGGAGGAGGGGCGCGTACCGCCAGAGATCCGGCCGGGCCGCGAGGGAATCCCTCTCCAGCCCCGACCACGCGTACCGGACGAGGAGGGGCGCGCCGCAGTCGCAGGTGTTGCGGAGGCGGACCTCGTGCCGCTTCTCGCACGCGGAGCACTCGAGGTAGGCGGGGCGCATGCCGCGGCGAAGCGCCGCGGGGTCATACGCTTTGCCACGCGCGATGCCTTTATGGTCCGGGCCCGCCTTCGACGCGGAGGTCATGTCCCTCGAAACCCCCCGTCTGGACCTGGACGCGACGTACCGCGACGTCGTGGCCTCCATGCGGGCCCGGGGCCGCATCCTCGTCGCCTTCTCCGGCGGCGTGGACAGCGGCCTCGTCGCGAAGCTGGCGCGCGACGCCTTGGGCGACGCGGCCCTCGCGGTCCTCGCGGACGCGGAGTCCCTCCCCCGCCACGAGTTCCAGGAAGCGGTCGAGGAGGCGCGGGAGATCGGCATCCCCCTGAAGGTCCTCCCGGTCTCCGAGCTCGCGAACGATGCCTACGCCGCGAACCCGTCCAACCGCTGCTACTTCTGCCGCAAGGAGCTCGGCCGGAGCCTGCGCCCCCTGGCGGAGGAGCTGGGCTTCGGCACGATCGCGGACGGGGTCAACCTCTCGGACCTCGGGGACTACCGCCCGGGGATCCAGGCCATGAACGAGGAGGGGTTTTGGCACCCCCTCGTCGAACACCGCCTCGGGAAGGCGGAGGTCCGCGCCTTGGCGCGGCACCTCGGGCTGAGCTTCCACGCGAAGCCGAGCAACGCCTGCCTCTCCTCACGCATCGCCTACGGGGAGGTCATCACCTTGGAGAAACTGCAGCGCGTCGACGAGGCGGAGGCGGCGGTCCGGGCCCTCGGCTTCCCGGTCGTGCGGGTGCGCGCCCACGAGGGCGTCGCCCGGATCGAGGTGCCCCGGGAGGACATCCCCCGGATCACGGCCCCGGAAGTCTCCGAGAAGGTCCTGGCGGCCGTCCGTGGCGCGGGCTTTGTCTACGTGACCGTGGACTTGCGGGGCTACCGCAGCGGCTCGATGAACGAAGAACTCTAGTTCTTCGCGATCTTCCCGTTCAGATACCTGCAGTGGAGCCGGCTCAGGTCGTAGCAGTCCGGACAGGACTTCGGCCAGTCGATCGTCTTCTGCAGCCGCCGGGTCGTGTCGTCGCTGAGCACGTGTTCCATCTCACAGGCTTCGTCGTGGGACCGCCCTGCGGGCACTCCGAGGTCGACCAAGAAGTACTCCATCGTGCAGTGCCGCCGCAGGATCTTTACCGCGACGTTCTCACCCTTCTTCGTCAGGGCCGCTCCCTGGTACTTCTTGTACTTCACGTATTTGTCCTTCTGGAGGCGCTCGAGCATCTCGGTCACGCTCGAGGGGGCCACCTTCAGGTAGTACGAGATTTCCCCTGTCTTCGCGGTCTCTCTGTTCTGCTGGGAGAGCAGGTAGATGTACTTCAGGTACATCTCCACGTTCTCGGTCAACTCGATTGCCTGCGCCATGGTTTCGGGTCTCCCAAACAAGGGTCTACGCCATAAAGCCTCTAGCCTAAATCGTCGGACGATATGTACTGTACTTGCGTTAGGCTTAGTCTGCTGAGCCCGCCCGCCTTCGCGGTTTAGGTACGGCGGAAAAGCCTTTCGGCCGGCCTAATCATTAAATATTACGCCGTTATAGAGCCCGCGGAACCGAAGGCGGCCTCTGTGGCGACGGCGGGCATCGCACCGGGATTGATCATCGGCCTACGGGAAGGCCTCGAGGCTGCCCTCGTCATCGGGATCATCCTGGGCTACCTCGTGAAGGTGGGCCGCGCCGAGCTCCGGCGGTACGTGTACGTGGGCACGGTCGCCGCCTTCGTGGCCAGCGGCGGGCTGGCGGGCGCCCTGTTCCTCCTCGGCGCGGAGTTCGAGGGGGCCGCTGAGTCCGCGTTCGAGGGGTTCGCCCTCATCCTCGCCGTCGTCGTCCTGACGTCCATGGTCTTCTGGATGATGAAGGCCTCGAAGAACATCTCCGCCCACGTCCGGAAGCGCATCGACGCGTACCTGGACGGGAGCCGCCTCATGGGCCTCGTCGCCCTCTCCTTCCTCGTCGTGTTCCGGGAAGGGGTCGAGACCGCACTCCTCATGTTCGGGGCGGGCGCGGAGACCACCGCCGCGGACGCGACGGTCGGCGTGGGCGTCGGCCTCCTGGTCGCGGCCATCCTCGGCGTGGGCATCATGCGCCTCTCCTGGCGCATCCCCCTCCATCGCTTCTTCCAGGTCACCGGCGCGGCCCTGGTTGTCATCGGGGCGGGTCTCTTCGCCTGGGGGGTTCACGAGTTCCAGGACGCGTTCGGCTGGACTCTCGGGAGCGGGCTCGTGTACAACCTCAGCGGCGTCTTCTCCTCGGGTCCGGAGAACCCCCTGGGCTACTTGCTCCGCGGGATCGTGGGCTACAACGACGCCCCAACGGTCCTCGAGTCCGTCGCCTACGTGGGATATTGGGCGTTCACCCTGCTCGTGTATCTCGGGATTCGGACCGGGAAG
>JAJYKG010000040.1:0-8376 GCA_021788795.1 Thermoplasmata archaeon
CGACGATCCGCACGCGGACGCGGTCGCCCACGCGGAGGTCGCGCTTCGTGTCCTTCCCGATGAGGCGCTGGCCCTCCTCGTCCACGTCCACACGGTCGTCCATGACCTGGGAGATGTGGAGCAGGCCGTCCAGCGGCCCGAAGCGCACGAAGGCCCCGAACTTGAGGATCTCGACCACGGTGCCCTCGACGACCTCCTGGAGCTGCGGCGCGAACACGAGGGCGTCGTACCTCACGCGCTGGTACACGGCGCCGTCGCCGTGGACGATGCGGCCCTCGCCGATGGCCTCGATGTTGCTCGCGATCAGGGTCAGCGTCTTGTCCGCCCCGACCTTGCCCTCGAGGGTGGTCCGGGTGAGCTCCTTGGCGACCGTGTCGATACCCTCGCCGAGCCGCTCCGGCGGGATGCGGACGACGTCCTCTCGTTGGACCTGCATGTACATGAGAATCGGCGGGGTGGCGAGATAGGTTCCTCTATTTAGGACTTAGCCTCCCGCCGTTCCCGCGAAGGGAGCGCCCCGCCGCCTCAGAGCAGCAGGGGCGCCATGACGAGCGTGATCGTGGACAGCAGCTTGATCACGATGTGCAGCGACGGCCCGGCGGTGTCCTTGAAGGGGTCGCCGACCGTGTCGCCGACCACCGCGGCCTTGTGCGTCGCGCTGCCCTTGCCGCCGAGGTTGCCCGCCTCGATGAACTTCTTGGCGTTGTCCCACGCCCCGCCCCCCGTGTTCAGGGTGAGGGCCATCAGGATGCCCGCGATCGTCCCGACCATGAGGGTGCCCGCGACCGGTTCTCCCGCGGGGATGCCCGGGGTGATGTGGACGTACTTAAAGATGAAGCCCACCGCCACAGGCGTGAGGACGGCGAGGAGCCCCGGCACGATCATCTCGTGGAGGGCGCCGCGCGTGCAGATGTCCACGGTGCGGCCGTAGTCCGGCTTCTCCGTGCCCGCCATGATTCCGGGCTTTTCCTTGAACTGGGCACGGACGTCCTTGATGATCGTCCAGGCCGCGCGCCCCACGGAGCGGATCGCATAGGCGCTGAACAGGAAGATCAGGGTTGCGCCCATGAACGCGCCCACGAAGGTCTCGGGGTTGGAAAGGTCCACGGACGTCACCTTCGCCTCCGTCAGGAAGGCGTTGAACAGCAGGAAGGCTGCGAGCGCCGCGCTGCCGACCGCGTAGCCCTTCGTCAGGGCCTTCGTCGTGTTCCCGGCGGCGTCCAGCTTGTCCATGTTCTTCCGGACCGCCTCCGAGACGCCCGCCATCTCCGCGATGCCCGCGCCGTTGTCCACGATGGGTCCGAAGGTGTCCATGGCGAGGATGTACGCGGCCGTCGCAAGCATGCCCATCGTCGCGATGGCCGTCCCGTAGATCCCGCCGCTCGGGATGTTCGTGATTGCGCCCAGCCAGTAGGAGACGAGGAGGGCAACGCCCACGACGATCGCGGGCAGCGCGGTCGCCTCGAGGCCCACGGAGAAGCCCGCGATGATGTTCGTCGCGGGGCCCGTCTCGGATGCCTCAGCGATGCTCCTCACGCCGCGGAACCGGGATTCGGTGTAGTACTGGGTGATCCAGACGTAGAGGAAAGCGGTGACCATCCCGGCGATCCCGCAGAGCCAGTAGAAGATCCACGTGTTCGGGTCAGCCACGGGGCCGCCCGGGACCGTCGAGGGCTGCAGCATCGCCCAGGAGGCGAAGCCGAAGAGGATTGCCGCGAGGATCGTCGTCACGAGGTAGCCGCGGTTCAGCGCCTTCATCGGGAGGTCGTCCTCCTTCGCGTGGACGACAAGGACGCCCACGATGCTCGCGATGATTCCGAAGCCTCGGGCCACGAGCGGGAAGATGATGCCCGCGAAGCCGAAGTAGGGGAAGAGGACCACACCGAGGATCATCGCCCCGATGTTCTCCGCCGCCGTAGACTCGAAGAGGTCCGCCCCGCGGCCCGCGCAGTCGCCCACGTTGTCTCCCACGAGGTCCGCGATGACGGCGGGGTTCCGGGGGTCGTCCTCCGGGATGCCCGCCTCGATCTTGCCGACCAGGTCGGCGCCCACGTCGGCGGCCTTCGTGTAGATGCCGCCTCCGAGCTGAGCGAAGAGCGCGACCAGGCTGGCTCCGAAGCCGAAGCCCACGATCTGCAGGATGACCAAGTCGTTCTGGGCCTGGGTCGAGCCGGGGTTCGCGCCATAGCCGTAGAAGAGGATCGCGATGCCCAAGAGGGACATGCTGACGATGGAGAGGCCCGAGACCGCGCCGCCCCGGAGCGCGGTCACGAGGGCAGCATTGAAGGACTTCAGAGACCCCGCTGCGGACCGGACGTTGGACCGGATGGCGATATGCATGCCGATGTAGCCGGAGAGGGCGGAGAACGTGGCGCCGAGCGCGAACGCGAGGGCCGTCTTCACGCCGAAGTCCAGGCTGTTCTTCGTGTAGCCGAGCGCCGCGGCGAAGACGATTGCCAGGATCGCGGCAATCATCGCAATCGATCGGTACTGGCGGCGCATAAAGGCGCGCGCCCCCTGCTGGATTGCCGCCGCGATCTCGCGCATCTTGTCCGTGCCGGTGTCCCGGTTCAAGATGTCGCGGGTGAGCAGCCCCGCCGTCCCGAGTCCCGCCAGGACGGCGATGACAATCACATAGCTCAGGTCCACCTGCTCCATTCAAACCACTTCCGAGGCGAAGCCTTGCGCGGCAAGCTCCTCATGGTATATAGGTTTTCATCCCAAGCCTCTCGCGTAACGTAATTACAGGCGCGGGCGGGACCGGAGGGGGCACATCACGACTTCGGGTCGCCGAATCCCTACGCGAGGACCTTCGACGTCGTCGCGGCCAGATGCTTCAGGCGCAGCCTCCGGCCCCCGAAGAGGTTCTCGAAGATCTGCGCACCCAGGTCCGTCAACTCGTACCTCGACACGGCCATGCCGCTCCGGACGTACCGGACATTGACCAGGCCGGCGGACTTGAGGACCCCGACATGGTAGGCAGCGAGCCCGCTCGCCACGTCTAGCTTCCGCACGATTTCGTTGAAGGACACGCCGGGGGCGTCGTGGATCATCCGGTAGGCACGCAGGCGCAGGGCATTGTCCAGCGCGCCGTAGGCCCGCAGCTGCCGGCCCAACTCGGGACTCATCTCGGGGCTTCGGTCTCGCGTAGGATCGCCCGTCTCCTATAACATGGAGTTGGTATAAGAATCTTTACTTGGTAACCCAACGTTGAGCGCGCTTGGCCTCGCTGAAGCGCTCCGCGAGCCGCACGACGGCCTCCTGGGCCGTGGGGGCGGCAATCCGGCCGCCCATGCCGACGGCATAGACATGGCCGAACACGGCCAGGTGCGTCAGGTAGAGGTCCGTGAGGTACCCGCCCTTGTCCCCGTACAGCGGGTGATAGGGGGCCGGGACCAGCACGCGCAGCTTCCGGCCGACGGGTTCGCGGTCGTGCAGTTGTCCGAACTCCGTCGCGGTCCCCCAGGAGTCCACGTTCAGGAACACGAGGTCCGCGTCGCCGTGGAGGAGCATCTCCTCCTCGGCGAGCGACGCGCTCTGTTCGCGGGGGAGGTCGTCCTCGGGGATGACCACGTTCATGCCCCCTCGTTCGAGGAGGCGGGCGATCTGGCGGCGTTCCTCGAGGCCGTCGCCCCCCTTACCCAGGAGGACCACGGTGACGTAGGCGCTAGAGGCCCGCGCCTCGGCCTGGGCGCGCAAGGTCCCGATATCGCGGCCGGGATGCGGGTTCGTCACGCGAGGGCCCCGGTCTCTGAGGGTCGAGAGCCTATTTGTAAGGCCCCGGAAGGGGGGAGTGAAAGTGGGCTGCGGCGGCTCAGGCCCCGAACTTCTCCGTGCGGTTCGCCTGGCTCAGGAGCACGGGCATCAGGTCCCGGCCGCGGAGGCGGCCGAGCGAGCCGCGCGCGACGCTGCGCTCGTCGAAGTGCGGCACCTCGTCCACGCGCACGTCGTTGCCGAAGACCGTGAGCGGCACCGGGTCGCCCGAGTGGTCCTTCAGGCCGCACGGGGTCGAGTGGTCTGCGGTGATCGCCACCACGACGTCCTGCGGGAGGTGGGCCTTCAGGTGGCCCATCATCTGGTCCATGCGCTCGATGACCTTGATCTTCTCGGAGGCGTGGCCGTCGTGTCCGCAGAGGTCCGCGGCCTTCACGTTCACGACGACGAGGTCGTACGTCGTGAGGGCCATGAGGGCGGCCTCCGCCTTGGCGACCATGTCCGTGTCCAAGCCCCCGGTCGCGCCCTTGACCTCGATGACGTCCATGCCGGCGCTCCGGAACATGCCCTTGATCAGGGCCACGCCGGCGATGCCCGCGGCCTTGAGGCCGTACCGCTCCGTCACGGGCTCGAGGTCCGGCGCGACGCCTCCGCCGCGGCATACGACCATGTTCGCCGGAGGGAGCCCCTTCTCGGTCCGCGCCTTGTTGACCGGATGGTCCTTCAGGATCTCGTACGCCCTCCGGGTGAAGGCGTTGAGGGCCTTCGCGGTGTTCTTCCCCTTGCCGTTCGTGGGCTTGGCATCGGGGATCTTCTGGCCCTCCTCGTGCGGGTCCGTGTCGCTCACGTCCGCGGAGAGGCCCTTTCCGCGGAGGACGAGTACCGCGCGGTGCTCGGTCCCCTCCCTGAACAGGACGCGCACGCGCCCGAGCCTCATCCCGTCGAGGGCCCTCGCCAGCTCCGCCGTGCCCTCCTTGATGCGGCCCGCCCGGCGGTCCGTGAGCACCAGGTTCTCGTCCACGCTCGCGAAGTTGCAGCGGAACGCGATGTCCCCCTTCTGGAGGGCGAGCCCGACACCCGCGGCCTCGAAGGGGCCTCGGCCCGTGTAGGTCTCCACGGGGTCGTAGCCGAAGAGGGCGAGGTGGCTCGTGTCGCTGCCCGCCGTCACGCCGGGCGCGATGGGGTCCAGGAGGCCGTTCGTCCCGTTCGCCGCGAACCAGTCCAGGTTTGGCTTGGGGGCCGCCTCCAGGGGCGTCTTGTGGCCGAGCTCCGTGATCGGACGATCGCCGAGGCCGTCGAAGATGATGAGGAGGATCCGGCGTCGGTCCATGGGTGCCCCGCGGGTAGCGCGGTCCCGCAAATAGCTTTTGGCCTCGGCTCCCTCACGCCTTCCTCAGGACGACCGGGAGGCCGGGACTGAGGTGGAGCTGGAACGCGGCGTTCCCCTCGCGGCGCGCGATCTCCAGGAAACCGCTCGAGGAGAACGTGGCGAGGAACTGTCCCGCGGCCGCCTCGCCGTACGTCGACACGAGGGGGAGGGTGGCCTCATAGCCGCCCAGGGCGACATGGATCGGGCCGCCTACCTTCCAGGCCTTCTCCACGGACGCCCGCGGGATGTTCGTGATGATGTTGCCGAAGCGGTCCGTCGTCAGGACGACGCCCTCGAGGCCGTCGGCGGCCTGCTTCGGCGTACCGAAGTCCAGGTCGACGAAGTCCCGGACGACCGGGCCGACGTCCTTCACCTTCGTCCCGGTGAGGAGATGGGCCGCGACCGGGGCGAAGACGTCCCGCCCGTGGAACGTGGAGGAGACGTCCTTGGCCATGAGCTTGCGGTTCGTGATCGCCCGGGCCTCCTTGAGCCCGAGGCGCCTCGCCACGGGGACGAGGAGCCCGTTGTCCGGCCCGACGAGGAGGGCGCCCTCGCACACGACGACGAGGGCGCGGCGCGTCGTGCCCACGCCCGGGTCCACGACGCCGATGTGGACCGCGAACGGGAAGTGGGGAACGGCCGTCAGCAGGACGTAGGCGCCGTGGCGGACGTCCTGCGGCCGGATTGCGTGGTCGATGTCGATGATCGTGGCGTCCGGGTCGACGGAGAGCAGGGCGCCTTTCATCGCTCCCACGTACTCCCCGGGCCCGAAGTCCGTGGTCAGCGTGTAGAGGTTCGGCATCCTTCTTCGCCCCCTCCTCGAAGCATGTGACGATTTCGCGGCTCAGCGCAGCTTCCGGAGGCCCGCCTTGATTCTGGCGAGGTCCTGCTTCTTCCGCTCCAGATCCGCCTCCGCCTTCACCAGACGCGCCTCGCGCTCCTTGAGCTCCGCTTGGAGCGACTTCAGCTCGCCGCGAGTCTCCTGGACGGCGGTGCGTTCCGCGGAGAGCCGGTCCCGCTGGGCCGCGAGCTTGGCGGCGCGGTCCTCGAGAGAGGCACGGCGCGCGTCCAGCGCGTCCTGGCGGCGCTTCGTGTCTGCGGCGACGCGCTCCTCCCGGGTGGCCACGGCGGTCTCCTGGGCGTCCAGGTCGGCCGTCTTCGCGGCGAGGGCTTTCTCCCTCTCCCCGGTGACCTTCTCCCGCTCCTCGAGCTGGGCCTCGCGCTCCTCGAGGGAGGACGTCCGCCGGTCCAGCTGCGCTTTGATGCGGGACTGGGAGGATTCCAGGGACTCCGTGCGCTTGGCGAGCTTCTCCTGCGCCTTCTTGAGCTCTTCCTCGGCCCTCTCGTTCGCCGCCTTCTTCGCCTCGATTTCCCGGAGGTCCTCGAGGAACGCGGTCTCCTGCCCGTCCAAGGTGGCCCTCAGGGATTCGAGGGTCTCCGCCTCCGAGGCCAGGGCCTTCTCCTTCGCGGCGAGCTCGCGCTCGCGGCGTTCGAGCTCGGTGCGGTGCCCGCGGACCTGCTCCTCCGCCGCGGTCGCACGGTTCTTCAGGTCCTCCTCGGCCACCTCGAGGGCGTCCGCCCTCTCCAGGATCCCTGCGGCCTCCGCCTCCGCGGCCTTCTCGCGCTTGTCCACGGCGGCCTCGCGGCGGCCGATCGCGGCGTCGCGCTTGGCGATCTCGCGGTCAAGCGTTTCCAAGTCCGCGATGCGCTCCTGGGAAGCCTTCTCCGCCCGCAGGAGCTTGAGCGCCTGTTCCTTGAGCCGGTCGCGCTGGGCCTCGAGCTCTTCCTCGAGGGCGCGCACCGCACGGTCGCGGCGGTCGAGGTCCTTCGTCGCGGTGGCGAGCACCCGCTGTCCGCGGCGCAGCTCGACCTGGCGCTCCCGCGCCTCCCGCTCCTCCTGCGCAATCGTCCTGTCCTTCGCGGCGAGATCGCGGGCGAGCTTCTCCATCTTCTTCGTGGCGCGGCCGAGCTCCTCGCGGCGGTCCTCGAGGGTCTCGTCGCGCGTCTCGACCTCGGACGCTTTGCGCTCCAGCTCCGTCGTTCGCTCGGCGAGCCGGGCCTCCCGGGCCTCGAGGTCTTTGAGCTTCTCGGCGACCTCTTTCTCCCGTTCCGCGAGCGCGGCGTCGCGCTCGCCCAGGGAGGCGTCGTGCTCCTTCATCTGCGCCTCCCACTCCCGGGTGGACTGCTCCCGCAGGGTGATCTCCCGGTCCCGCTTCTCCGCCTCCGCGACGCGCTCGTCGAAGGCCTTGCGGGCCGACGCGATCTTGTCGAGCTCCTTCTGCAGGTCCGTGTACATGTCGTTGAGCTGCTTGCGCTCGCCCTCGAACGTGGTCGCCCGGCCGTCCAGGGACGCCAGGCGTTCCGAGGCCAGGTTCTCCCGCGCCGAGAGCTCGCGCTCCCGGTCGGCGAGCGTCGCCTCGTGCTCCGCGAGGGCTTTGCGCTGCGCCTCCATCTCGGCGCGCGCCTTCTCCTGGTCGATGGCCAGGAGCTTCTTCTGCGACTCGATCTCCACGTCCGCCTGGGCGCGGCGCTCCTCGAGGCGGCTCATGAGCATGCCGCTGGCCTCCTTGACCGCGGCCAGCTCGGACCGAAGGCCCTCGAGCTCTCTCTGCCGTACCGCGGAACGCTGGAACTCCTGCTCCAGCTCCCACTTCCGGCGGTAGAGCTCCTCCTCCTTGTCGATGAGGCGCTTCTCCTGCTCGCGGCGGGCGGCGAGGTCCTTCTGGTAGGCCTCCCGCTCCTGCGTGGTCTCCGCCACGATCTGGGCGAGGATGGGGTCGGGCTCGCCGATCCCCTGGATGGCGGCCTCCGGGTAGCTCTTCTGGATCTGGTCCACGCTGATCGAGGAATGGCCGTAGTCGTAGGTGCGGACCTCGATCTGGGCGCGCTCGCTCGTGGCGTCCCGCAGGATCTCGGGCACCGCCGCGGTCCCTTCCAGGTCTTCGGCGCTGCGATGCTGGGCCAGGACCCCGTCCCCGTTCCGGAAGACGAGGAGGCCCTGGGAGGGCACGTCGCCGCGGAAGACGGACGTCTTGAGGATGCCGTTGAACTTGTTCGCACGGAGGTCGGCGAGGATCTCGCGGACGGCCTCCGTCCCGCCGTCGGAGATGCGCTCCACGCGTCCCGGGGGGACTTCCATCGCCGGCGGGACGCGGTTGGGGTGTCAAATAGATTGCGCTACGAGTTCAATTCGCCGAGACTTCCGCAAGCAGCCGGCGAGGGAAGCGTTTTCTAGGAGGGAAGCCATCCATCGACCGCGTTCGTGATGAGAAGAGGGTCAGCCGACCAACCGG
>JAJYKG010000040.1:8386-12374 GCA_021788795.1 Thermoplasmata archaeon
CGGCGGGCCTTCCTCTATGAGTGCTGAAACGCCTTGGGCTCCGGCCGCGTGCGGTTGCCGGGGCCCTGCGGGCCCGAAATCCGGGCGCGAGTTACTTCTCCGGGACCAGGTTGCGCTCCCGAGCCTCGCGCGGGACGGGCCGGGCGAGGAGGGCCGAGCCAATCGCAAGGGCACCGCCTGCGACCATCAGCAGCATACCCAGGGCCGCGACGCCGTTGGCCGAGAACATCCCCATCGCGAGCAGGAAGAAGCTCGCGAGGAGGTAGGCGGACCCGATGAGGAGTACGGTGAGGCCGGGCGCGAACCACATCCAGCCCGTTCTTGCCGGAGGAGACGCTGATGCGTACATAGAGGGTCAATGATTTTTGCCAACCTAAAACTTTCCTTGGGCGCGCCAGGGCTGCGGTCGGCTCCGCAGTGCGCTCGAGATGGCCAAGCCTGTGTCTTCAGCGGGGCCCGGAGAAAAGGGAAAGCGGGGCGGCCGGTCGGGCCGCCCCCTTCGTCCGTCTACTCCTCCCACTGGCCGCCGACGTAGCCCTCCGGCACCGCGAACTCCTCCGGGGTCGGCCCCAGGCTGAAGGGGTTCCGGGAGTTCATGTTCCCCTGGAGCCATCCGGCACTGCCGCCGGCTACGAAGAGGTACGGCGCGTTCAGGGTCGTCGAGACGATGCCCGCGGTGCAGGTCACGACCACGTCGCCGAGGTAGAAGTTCGGGGCCAGTCCCTGGCCCGCGTTGAGCGACACGGTCACCGTGGCGGTCCCACCTGCGGTCAGCGGCACCGTCGCCGGAGACAGGGTGAAGGCCGATTCGGCGTCTCCGGCCACGGAGAGGCTGCAACTCGTGGCGCCGCCGAGGCTCGTCAGCGTCAGGGGGATCGAGCCCACGACCGGCGCGTTGCCCATCGTGATGCCGAAGCTCAGGGACGACGGGTAGAGGGCGACCGGTGCCGCGGTGGCGGCCAGGACGTCGACCCGCCCAGAGCCGCGCGCGAGCGCGTCCGTGTCCCGCGTCTTCGCGGCCGAGGTCCACACCGGCCGCTGCGCGGTGTTCACCAGAGCCGACTTGATCTCCACGGGCGACCAGTCCGGGTGCTGCGCAAGCAGCAGCGCGACGGACCCGGTCACATGGGGCGTGGCCATGGACGTGCCCTGGAAGAACGCGTAGTACGGCGTGTAGACGGGCGTGCCGCTCGCCGTGCTCAAGGAGAAGACGCTCGACAAGACGTTCTGTCCGGGGGCGGTGAGATCGGGCTTCAGGAGGAAGTTGTACGGCGTCGGCCCGCGGCCCGAGAAGGAGGAGATCACGTCGCCGTAAGCGCTCGCGAACTCGTTGATCACGGTGCCGTCGATCGTCGCGGTGCCGCCCGCAGACGCGAAGTTGGCCCCGTCGACGAGGGAGACCATCACGGCCGGCAGTGTGGGCTGGGTCGGCGTCCCGTCCTGCCCCATGATGATGGCGTCCCCGAGGGCGATGTTGACCATGACCACGGCCACGGCCCCGGCGTCCTGCGCGTTGCGGATCTTCGTGGAGAAGGAGCAGGTGCCGCGTTTGACCACGGCGATGTCTCCCGAGAGGTCGTTCTGCAACGCGGAGCAGGCGGTGATCGGGTCCGCCCACGCGTAGTCCGCGGTGATCGTCTCATCGACCGGACCGAAATCGCCCGGGATCCCCGCGTAGGGCCCCTTGCCGTCCGGGCTCACCGGCACCGCGGCGAAGTGCGCGTTCGACGACGCGCCGACCGTGATCGCGTTCGCGGCGGTCCCGGGGCTCTCGACGGTCATGTAGCCCGGCCCGGCGTTGCCGGCGGCGACCACCGCCACTGTGCCCGCGTCGACGGCCCCGTTGATGGCCTCCGCAAGGAGGTCGTGCGGCCCCTGGACGCTTCCGCCGAGGCTCAGGGAGATGACGTCCATGCCGTCGTGCACAGCGTCCTCGACCGCGGCCATGATGTCGTGGCTGAAGGCGACGCCCCCCTGCTGGTAGTAGCCGACGCCCATTCCCGGGAACACGTTGTAGTCGTATAGGCTCACGCCCGGGGCGACGCCGCTCAGGTAGCCGAGCGAGTCCGGCGAGCTGGCAAAATGCATGAGCTGCCCGCCGCCGAGGTCCGGCTCGTCCGTCATGAGGCAGCCGCCGATCGTCCCCGCCACGTGCGTGCCGTGGTCGCTCACGATCGCGATGCCGCCCGGCAGGCCGGTGAAGTAGAGACCCATGTGCTGGACCGGGTTGTCCTCGCGGCAGCTGGCGAGGAAAGGATGGTCCCCCAAGATCCCCGCGTCGATGACG
The DNA here is from genome assembly GCA_021788795.1 of Thermoplasmata archaeon. Classification (GTDB taxonomy): domain Archaea; phylum Thermoplasmatota; class Thermoplasmata; order RBG-16-68-12; family RBG-16-68-12; genus RBG-16-68-12. The sequence continues at coordinate 10,674 of JAJYKG010000040.1, forward strand.
CCGACCTTCACGTCCTTGAGCGCCGCGTACAGCCCCGTATAGAGGCTTCCGGTATCCGAGGTCCCCGGGACGATCCGGTTCCAGACGTCGTCGGCTCCGATCAAGGGAACGGAGAAGTCCATCGTGGGCTGGTACTTCCAGTCCGCCTGCGCGTCGACCGCGTGGGGTCCGTGGAGGAGCGAGTTCACAGATGCGCCGTTCAGCGCGACCGCGATCCCGTTGAAGCTGAGCGTGTACTCCCGGAGCACCTGGACCTGCGGAGCGTTCGCGTGCAGCCAGGCTTTGTAGTTCGCGTGCTCGATTCCAAGGAGCGACTGGTAGCGGACCGTCGTCAGGGAGCCTAGGTCGAGCTTGTGCCCCGGCAGGGGCTGGGTGGCCGGATACCCGGCGATCGTCCCCGCGTATTCCCCGACCGCGGGGTCGGCGAACCGCACGACCGCGTAGCCGCTCCCGTTCGAGCCACTGCCCGCAGCAGGCGCGGCGGCCGCGAGGCCGATGAAGCCGCTCAAGACGATGACCAGTCCCAACGCGAGCGCACAACATGCCGCAAGGCCACGTTTCACGGTAGTCACCCACTCCAAACGGCGGCCGAACGCCGCCGCCAACCGCCGCGACGAGCGGGAGGCCGGGCCTAAAGCATTGTGTTCTTACGGTACACAGGATGTTCCCGGAGATGAGAGTGACAACGTACGCGACGGGGCTCACTCGGAGGAATCCGGCTCCTCGAAGATCCGGTGAATCTCGACCACGACGCCCGGGGGCCCGTAATCCTTCGACGCGCGGATGTCGATCACCTGGCTGTCATCCGCGAACACGACGTACGTGAGCGCGTCGAGGACGGCACGGGTGAGCTTGTCGAGGTCCGGCCGCTTATCGGGCCAGACGCGTCTGCGCTTCGGCGCGGATTTCGGCTTCGGCAACCCGAAGTGGAGATTGATGCCCACCGGTCCGTGCCACGGCTCCTCCGGCGCGTAGTCCTGCGCCACGTCGGCCACGAGGCGCCGCCATGTCGACAGCCCCTTCGCGGAGCTCGTGATGATCGGCCTGCCCTTGACCACGAAGGCGCGCGTGCTCCCTTGGGGGACCGGGAGGCCGTGGACCTGGAAGCTGATCAGGGTGTCCGTGCGGCCCGCGTGGGTCCGCAGCCGCGCCTCGGTGCGGGCACGGCCCTCCGTCATCGGCGCGATGGCCTCCGGGCTCGTCCGGGCTACAGCGATGGTCTCATCCCGTCCCTGTCGTGCTGACAGTTGTCCGACATGAATCGGTCGGCGCTTAACCTTTCCGCTCCCACGCGAAGCCTGGACAGAAATCGTCCCGGGTAGACTAGGCTTCCTGGGGGGTGAGCGAAAGTGGCGGTCCCCGCCGCGCCCCGATTCCTGGGCTCCGCGCATGCGTTTGGCGACCTTGCGGCGTCGCTTCATGCACCGCCTCAGGGCCTCTCCGGATTCAGGGCGTACCCGTACTGGCGGGGCCAGGTCGGCTCCGCGGCGAGCGCCCGCTGCGTGTGCAGGGCCCAGTACGGGTCGCGCAGCATCTCCCTCGCGAGGAAGACGAGGTCTGCGTCCCCGGCGCGGATGATCGCGTCGGCCTGGGCCGCCTCCGTGATGCGTCCGACCGCGGCGGTCGGCACCTCCGCCTCGACGCGGATGCGGCGCGCGAACGGAACTTGGTAGCCAGGCCCGAACGGGATGGACACCTTGG
>JAJYKG010000041.1 GCA_021788795.1 Thermoplasmata archaeon
AGGTCTCGCTTCATTCCATCGTCTCGAGGCTCAGAGCGCGGAGGTGCTGGAGCTGCTCCTTGACGCTGTCCTTCGTGCGGTGCAGGACCTCCGCGATCTCGGCGCTCGTGCACCCCGCGGCCCGGAGGTCGAGCGCCTGGTCGATTTCCTCGTCCGTCCACGGCCGGTGGAGGCCGCGGCACTCGGGACAAGTCGCGGAGGGTGGACCGGTGCACGGTCTCCCGGAGCGTCGATCCCTCGGTCAGAATCGCCATGCTCTCCTCCCCGGTTTCGGGTGACCGAAAGGGGCGGCTCCACCGGCTTAGTTCGTTCGTGTGTACTGTGCGCATCCTGAGGCCACGGCGGGAGGCCTCGGCGGGGGAAACCCCTGCGCAGGTCGACTTGTACCGCTTGCCAAGCGGGAGAGTTCCCTGAGGAGAGATTCGTGACGGGCAGGACTATTGCCGGCTCGACTTTCAATTGTGAAGAGGAATCATCTTGAACGTCCAGATCCTCTCAGACGCCGGGTACGATGACGGTCGCCGTCGACGGTTTCCCATCGCTTCCCCTCCAAGCCTTGGGCGATCGCCATCCTATCCTTTTTCCGCCCAGGATGATCCATCGACCGCTATCTCGGAGAGCCTGACGAAGGATTTGGCGGACCGCCATCCGAGGGGGCACGCGCGAAGGGGCGGTGGCCCGGAGATCATGAGGGTTGCCGGCTCCGCCCCTCACCCCGGATTTCCGCGATCTTCCTCCAACGGGGCAATTTCGCTTCAATCAGGCGATCCAAAGACCATCGGCTCGGTCCGAAAGCCGCGTTGATGATGAGCAGCAACAGGAAGACGAAGGCGTAGATGATTCCCGTGCCGATGTCGGTCGAGTTCGGGCCGTACGGTCCGCCGAAGCCCTCGGGCACGCCCCACATCAGGAGGCTAAGGAAAAACCCGGCTGTATACGCCACCTTGCGGAGGAACCCAAAGATTAGGGCCAAACCCAGAGCGAGCTCGAAGAGTCCGATGGTCGTCACGAAGAGACCCGGGCTGGCAGCGACGGTCTGGCTCCAGAACTGGAACCAGGGTGCGAGCCATGACGGCTGGCCGGCGCCGGCGTCCTGGACCATCCTCGGGAGAGCATCCGCCATTCCAGGTTGGAATTTGAGCGCTCCGTCAATGGCCCAGACAATTCCGAAGATGATTCGCATGCCTGTCTTGAGGGAGTCGACATGCCGGACGAACCAGTTGTCAAGCGACGTTTGAACCGACGTCACAATCTCGAGCCTCCTTCTCGTTGCCAAAGCAACCGAGAGCGAGCGGTCCTTGCGGCGGTCTTGCTGGGGACACGCGCCCCCTATATCCCATCGGCCCTGATTTGCACTCCGGTTTACCGGTGCCAATGCGGAGGGGTATCGGCTTGACGAATGAGGTCCGGAAGGGCGATATAGAGGGACCTCAAGGGAGAGCTGCTCCCTTACCGAGATGACAGCGTGTGGCACTTCGGAAAGGCTAAATCCAAGCCTCCCGCATTACGGACCGTGCCCTCGTATCTCTGGGCCCGCCTCACGTGGAGCAGAGCCCTCTTCGGTCTTCTCATCCTCAATCTGACCTGGACGGCCTCCCTCTTCATCGCGCCGATGCTCCTGGCGCCGGGCACGTTCGCGTGGCCGTACGCGCAGTATCCCTTGGTGGCTTACCACCTCGGCGCCGCGAACCAGCTCAACTACGAGCCGATCTGGCAGACCCTCTGGATCTACCCGCGCGCCGTCTACACGTTCGGCGACCTGCAGTGCCATCAGCTCTGGTTCCGGTCCCTCTGGATCAACGGGAACCAACTGCCCATCGATGCGCGCATGACCTCCATGTATATCTTCGCGAACTTCGGGCTTGTGGCTGCGGCCCTCGCGGCACCGTCCACCTCCTCAGCCCAAGTCATGCTCAACGCGATGCCCGGATTCCTTCGCAGGCGCCTTTCCCGACTCAGGCCGGAGCGAGCAAGCGCCATCATCGTCGTCGCGGGCCTGCTCCCCGTGGCGGTGGACGGCTTCACTCAGCTATTCTCGAGCGTCACGCACTACGAGTCCACCAACGTGATGCGGATCCTCACAGGCGTGCCGAGCGGCTTCGTCGGGGGCCTCCTCATCGGAGCAATGCTCGTGTCCAACAAGCAGTTCTCCGTAGACATCCGAGAGATGCGAACCCGCGCGATGCGAAACGGTCGGTGAGAACCGCCCGGAATTGATCCCTCGTCTCGTTTCCGATGCCGCTCGCAGACTCGGAGTCACTCGCAGCGTTCCGCGGGCTCGCGCCGCAGCCCACTCCGGTCGGCCACCACTCTCGTCCAGTTCAACGATGTAATCCCGCTCTCATGCTTCCATCCGTGCACCGAGGTGCTCTCACTCTTTGCAAATGCAAACGGCAACTCAAATGGAGTCCCCCGTCCCTTGGGGACTCAGACTAGGCTGTGGTGAAAGGTTCGAAAACGGGACCTCTTCGGAGCGATCCGTCGGGTCGGATGAGGCACGCCGAACCAAGCCATCGGTCTATCCAGGAGCCTCCGTGGGACCATGCCCGAACCGGACGAATCGGTCGCAATGATGGATCATTCAGCCCATAGCAGCGGAGAAGCCGCGACGCACCGACAGAGCCGGGTGCGGTGGACAATCACTTACGTAATCGCCCTCATCCTTGTGGCAGTTGCGCTCTTTGTGCTGGTCCCGGGCGGAGGGCAGCTGAGCCTACTTGTTGTTTTCGGGGGACTTATGCTCCTTATGCACATGCCTGGCGGTCTGCACCAGCACGGCGGCTAGACCCACGCTCTCGAGTATGAATACAGATTGCCTGGCCGTCCCATCCGTAGGGACGGCCTTTGAGGATTGCGGGCTCACTTCCCCGTTTCTTCGAGGCAGCACTGTGTGACCTCGATTCCGCCGGCCTTCTTCCGCACGAGAATGGAATTCCCCGTCCGGTTCGTAACCTTGACCTCTCCGATCTCAACGGTCTCATCGGTCCGCACACGCGTTCCGGCTGGTCTCGCCATGCTGCCCTCGCAAGGGGTCGTTGGCTATGCTTTTTTGGATGAGTTCCATCGCTGCCGATTGGCTCCCCCGGTCCGTGTTCGTTTCGCTTGCTGAGGAAATGGACCGCCCGACACGCAAACCGGAGCGACACCGACGCGATATTCGGCACCGAACGATACCCGACCAGCGGACAGCTCAAGGCCAAGAATTAATAAGCCGCGGGGTCTCGCATCCTGGGGTCTGAAACGAGCCTCCGATTGGTCACGCGAACGGTACTGAGACCGTCGTTTCCGGGATTGGCTTTCTCGGGCGCGTTCGTCATTCTGTACGGCTATTCCGAATATGCCGGCGCCGGACTCGCCCAAGAGAACGTCGCCCTTTTGTCGATGTGGGGCTCCGCAGTGTGGATCTTGTTCGTTCTCTTGTTCGCGCTGGGCGCGGGGAGCGCGATTCTCCAGCTCAAGGAGCGAGCTCGCGAGGCAAGCACGTTCGGTGCGACCCGCGGGTTCTCTGTGTTAGGGGAGCCGTTCCTCCATCGACGGGGGCACCGCGTCTTCCTTGCTGCCTTCTCCGCCTACCTCCTGGTCTTCAGCTGGGCCTCGTCGATCCTGGTCATCCGACCCGGTCAGGACTTCACGGCGACGTACGGAGTCCAGGTCCCCTCGACGCAAGCTAGTGTCTGCTGCGGACCCGTGGGCACGGTGCCCTCGTACACGATCTTCCTAATGCAGGGCCTGGGGCTACTCCTCATCCCCGCGAACGTGCTCTTGGCGCTGAGCGTCTCGCTCCTCGCAGCCCTGTCCATCTCGGTTTCGATCAGCGCATTCTCGACCTGGCGGGCCGCTTCCCGGGGAGCAGGGAGCGCGGGCCTGGCGGGGCTCGTGGGATTCGTCGCTTCCTGCCCCACTTGCGCCGGCCAGGTCCTGCTCGGCGCCATCCTCGGCTCCGGATCCAGCGCCTTCGCGCTGGCCGTCGCGCCGTGGCAGCTGGACTTAGCGCTGGCCTCCATTGGCATTCTCCTCGTCACCCTTTGGGCCCAAACCCGCTGGATTGCGAGATCCCGACGGGCCTGCGTTGTACGAGCCACCCCGCGGGAAGCCTCGCGCATCGGTTGATGGAGAGTGGGCCGGCTTCTCAGACTCTCTCCAAGTTCCCCGGATTGTGTTCATGGGCTGGAGGGGGATCGGACGGCTCATGGCGGGATTCCGAGCCGTGGTGTTCCTGGCGCTCCGCAACGGCCTGCGGCATCCTTCTCGACTCCCCCATGGGTCGAACGGGCCGGGGCGGGGGCTCGACGCGGTCTCCTCGCAGCCCCCCAATCCTCGCCCGTTTTAGGGACAGGGCGTTCACCGCTACAAGGAGGGAGGATCCCGACATCGCGATGGCCGCAATCTCCGGCCGGAGAATCAGGCCGATGGACGGATACAAGACCCCTGCGGCAATCGGGAACGCGATGATGTTGTACCCCGCGGCCCACCACAAGTTCTCCCGCATCTTGCGCCGAGTCGCGCGGCTCAATTGGACCACTTTGGCCACATCGAGGGGATCGCTCCGGGTGAGAACCACGTCGGCCGTTTCCATGGCCACGTCGGTTCCTGCGCCGATCGCGATCCCGACGTCGGCTTGTGCCAACGCGGGCGCGTCGTTGATGCCGTCCCCCACCATCGCGACCCTCTTTCCCCCGGCTTGGAGCTCTTGGACTTTGGCGGCCTTCTGACCCGGCAGGACCTCTGCGAAAATGGTCGTGATCCCGAGTTCTCGAGCGATGCGCTCGGCCGTGGCCCGGTTGTCGCCGGTCAGCATGGCCACTTGGACGCCCAGGGAGGTGAGGGCCTGCACCGCGGTCGCGCTTGTGGGCCGGACGGCATCCGCCACGGCGATGGCCCCTGCGAGCCTCCCGTCCACCGCGGCGAAGATGACCGTGCGTCCGGCCCCCTGCATCGCGGCGGCACGCTCGTCCACGTCGCTCGGCGGAATCTTTTGATCCTGCATGAGTTTCCGATTCCCAACGAGGATGGACCGTCCACCCACGATCCCTCGCGCGCCGTGTCCAGGAATCGCCTCGAAGGAGCCGGCCTCGTCCATTCGGAGGCCCTTCTGCATCGCCCTGTCCACGATGGCTCGCGCCAGCGGATGCTCGCTCTTTCTCTCGACGGAGGCGACGGCGCGCAGGAGTTCATCCTCGCCCAGGCCGTCCTCTGCGCTGACGACCTCAACGATGTCGGGTTGGCCCAGGGTGAGGGTCCCGGTCTTGTCGAAGATGACTGCGTCGAGCTTGGCCGCTTGCTCGAGGGCGATCGCATTCTTGTACAGGATCCCGTTCTGAGCGCCCATGCCGGTGCCGACCATCACCGCGGTGGGCGTGGCCAACCCGAGGGCGTCCGGACACGCGATGACGATGACCGTGATGGCTAAGGTCGTCGCGAACACCAAGGGAGCGAGGGCGAGCCAATACCATCCGACGAACGTCACGACGCTCGCTCCGATGGCCGCGAGGACGAGCCACTGTGCCGCACGGTCCGCCAGGCGCTGTGAAGGCGCTTTCGAGTTCTGCGCCTGCTGGACGAGCTTCACGATCTGGGCGAGGGCCGTGGCGGCTCCCACCTTGGTGGCCCGGAACTTGAAGGTCCCCGTCTTGTTGATCGTTGCTCCGATGACTTCATCCCCCGGGGCCTTCGTAACGGCCACGCTCTCTCCCGTGATCATCGACTCGTCCACGTCGGACGAGCCTTCGATGACCGCTCCGTCCACGGGAAGCTTGTCACCGGGCCGGATGAGGACGACGTCGCCGACGAGGACCTCCGACGTCGGAACCTCGACTTCCTTACCGTCTCGGAGCAAGGTCGCCTTGGGTGGGGCAAGGTTCATCAGCGCTCGGATGGCCTTCGAGGCACCGGCCCGGGCCCGCATCTCCATGAGATGACCGAACAGGACGAAGACCAGCAATAGGGAGGCGGCCTCGTAGAATACCTCGGACTTGAAGAAGAAGGTCGCGCCGACGCTGAACAGATATCCAGCGAGTACGGATAGAGACACGAGGACGGCCATGTTGAGCACTCGGTTCTTGAGCGCCCGCCATGCTCCGATGTAGAAGACCCAGCCGCCGTAGAGCACGGCTGGCGTCGCGAGGAGGAAGGAGAGCACTTCGTTGGAAAGTCCCGGAGGCAGGGGCGCTTGGATCCCCGCCATCTGGGTGAACAGTGGCGAGTAGATGAAGACAGGAACGGCAAAGATAAGGGCGACGAGGAACCGGTTCCGCATGTCACGGACCATGTCCTCCATGGACGCTCCCGTACCATGCCCCATCTCGTGAGCCATGGCGGCGTGGCTCTCCGGGGCGGGCATCACGTGCCCCTCGTGCCCGGGGGCAGATTCCGCTGCAGGAGGCGCTGGGATTAACTCTGGGACTGCGTGCGAGACTTCCTCAGTACCGGAAGCATCCGTGGGATGGCCTGCGGGATGGTTCCCGGGAGGGTCCTCCGGTTTGCACACGTGATCGGGAAGGCATTCCCCTGCGCAGTGGTAGCCGCACTGGCCAACGAGCCGTTTCAGATCTGCGAGGGTGACCCGTCTCTCGTCGTACTCGACCGTGGCGGTGCCGGCCAGGAAGTTCGCGTCGACTGCCCCAACGCCGGGATGACGAAGGAGACGCTTCTCCACCCCATGTCCATCGCAAACCGACATCATGCCGTCAAGACGGAGAACGACGGTCTTCACTGGACTCCTCCCCTTGATTTCTTAAAGGCGCAGGGGTGTATAGAGGCTTGTGAGGTCTTGGAGCTCCCACGTTGACCGGCGGTCACGGCCCCTCCGGCTAGTAGGCCGCGCACTGAGGCCGGGCGCACGTACCGAACTCGTAGGTCCGGAAGAGCTCATACACCTCGTCGGGTATTCCTTCCTTCACGTTCAGCCCGAGTTCCTTTAGCACGCGGGGCACGATGGGTGTGTCGTGGGATAGGTAGCCTCCCGTGAGGAAGACGGCGACCGCATCTCGATCCTTCGGCGGAAGCTTGTCCTCGAGGATCCACTTGACGAACTCCTTGACCTGGTCCACACTCCGCTGGGCCATTTCTGAGAGGACGAGCATCTGGTCCGAAATGACCTCCACGGGCTTCCGGGCGGGAAGGGTGATTAGGGACCTCGAAGGGAAGCCGTCAATCTGGGGGTCGAGGGGGCCGAGGATGCTCTCCTGGTCCATCTGGAGCTCGTGGGCGGCCAAGGCGATCATGCTGCCTCCCGACATGGCGTAAAATGGCACGATGGCCGTCACCTGGCCGGGGTGCTTCTTGACCGCCATCGCGATCATCTCGGCGGCCAGGACGATCCCGCCGGGGGTGTGCATGATCAGGTCGATGGGTTTCTCCGGAGGCGTCCTGCGAATCTGGGCCACGAGGGCCTCCGAGTCTTCGATCGTGATCAGCCCTCCTTCGCCTTCGGCCCACGGCTCCCGCCGGTGGACGAGGGTGAGGACGCGCGTGCCCCTTTTCGCTTCCAGCCGCTCGATGATTTCGATCCGTTCCGACTGGATGCGGGCCTTGACCTTCCCCTTCGGACCCATCGCCTTGTACAGGACGGCGCAGCGCTGGCTGCAGAAGAACAACGTCTCGCCATCGATCCGTGCCCTCACCGCGCGCTCCTCGAGCCGCATGCCGCAATAGACGCATCGCTCGCTCATGCCGCACCCCCTCCCGTGGCGTGCTCCGGTCGCCGGGCGCGGCTCAATTTCGGCAGGAAGGCCGGGACCTTCTCAGCATAGTCCGAATAGAGGTGCCCGTAGCGAGGACGGAGCTCCCTCTCTTCCCGCGCCGCAAGGTGCAGATAGGCCGCCAGGAGTATCGGAGCCATGATGATGGTGATCAGGGTGGGCCACTGGATGAGGAAGCCAAGGACGACGATCATCAACCCGAGGTACTGCGGATGCCTCACCCGGGCGTACGGTCCGTCGGTGACCAACGCCCCGCCCCCACGGTAGATTGCGCTCCACGCCGACGCCGTCAGGAGCACGCCCACGACGATGACGATCGTGCTCAGAGCCATGACGGTCGCCTCTCCGAAGTCGGATCCCAGACCCGTCGCGTACCCGATCAGGTCGCCGAGCAGGTGCCCCTGCGTGTGACCGAACGAGAGCGTGGTGCCCAGCGCGGAGGACAGGACGTAGATGGTCAGCGGGAAGCCGTACATCTCCGTGAAGAGCGCGATGAAAAAGGCCTGAGTCAAGCCGAAGTTCCGCCATTCCGAGGAGGTCTTCGGTTTGAGCAGGCTCAGCAGGAAGGCCGCCGTGAACGCGACCATGATTCCCACGATCACCCAGTTGCCGTAGGCGTAGTCGATCATCGAAGCAGAGCTCCCTTATGGACGAGTTCTTGGAGGGCGCGATCGACCTTCTTGCGGGTCCGAACCCCCACGAGCACGGCCCACCCGCACGCCCCGAGGCAGGCGGCCAGAAGCGCGAGCACGACCAGAGCGAGCGGCAACCCGGCTTGGACCGCCACATACAAGACGCCGAGGAGCGCCAGCGCGCAGAGCACGCTGACTAGCCAACTGCGCTCTCTATGAGGTGCCGCCCCTCTCGGGGGTTGCAAGGTGTGGGGGATCATTCCCGTCGGCCTTCCGGAGCGGGAGAAGAGCGAGGCTCGTACATCGGACTTCCCGTTTCCGGATGGATTCCCCGTTGCCAGGCGCCTTCCCATTTGTAAACCGACGGACACTTGAGGCCCGACGCGCGTTCACCTTGGAGACCGGAAGAATCGCTCAGGAGTCAGCGTCCGTGTCCGCACACCGCACATCCGTTCTCGGGCCGCGGCTCGAAATGCATTCTGAATCCTTAAGAGGTCCCGCCAGGATGCGGTAGCCAATGGACCTCGACAAGACCGACATCGCAATTCTTCGGTGCCTGCAGGAGGACTGTCGATCATCCCTGCGGACCATCGCGGCCAAGATTGGCGTGAGCGTGCCCACGGTGAGTTCTCGGCTCGCGACCCTGGAGCAGCTGGGCATCGTGAACGGCTATTGCGCCTCGCTCAATCCGGAGCGGCTGAACGAGACGTCCGTCACCCTCACGGTCAAGACGCGGTTGCAGGCGACCGAAGAGGTGGCGAAGGTGCTCGCCAAGCACGAATGGGCTCGCAGGATTCGGATGACCCGGAGCGGCCTTATCATCATCGATGCCACGGTCGTCGACCGTGGGGACATCGATTCGATCCTCGAAGACGTCGCGGCCTCACCGGACGTCCTTGACTGCCAGCACTTCGACGGTCTGCGCACGGTCAAGGAGACGCCGCTCGCCCGCGTCACCGATGCGCTGACGACGACCCTCATTTGCTTCCAGTGCAAAGGGCCCATCAAAGGCGAGCCTATCAAGCTCCGCATGGACGAGCGCGATCACTATCTCTGCTGCCACTCCTGTGAGAAGCTCTACCTGGAGAAGTACAAGAAGTTAAAGGCCGAAGCGTAGGCAACGCGTCGCTTAGCTCCGGCCCGGGTTAGGAGGGGGCAACGTCAAGATGTGATGGATCGGGGCTTCGCGGCGGCTTCCGGTCCTTCGCGCCCCGTGCTCATTCATCAGTTGCATGCAGGCGGCGATTCCGTCCATGATCTCATCAGGCCGTGGCGGACAGCCGGCGATGTAGATGTCGACGGGGATGACCTTGTCGACGCCTCCCACGACATGGTACAGACCGCGGAAAGGTCCGCCGTTGGCGCCGCATGGCCCCATGGCAATCACGTACTTGGGCTCGGGTATCTGCTCCCAGATCCGCCTCAGGCGCGGGGCCTGTTTCAGTGTTACGGGCCCGGTCACGACGAGGATGTCCGCGTGCCGCGGAGAACCCGTCATCAACATGCCGAAGCGTTCCATGTCATAGCGGGGCGTGAGGGTCGCGATGATCTCGATGTCGCATCCGTTGCAGGCCCCGCTGTTGAACACGATCATCCAGGGGGACTTGCCACGCGCCCAGTTGAGAAGACGTCGGCTGACGCTCATGGTTCCATGTCTTGTCGTTAGTTCGGATGCGGGGGAGCGCCTACGCGCGAACGCGGTTCGGAGTTCTGTGGCTTCGGGCACGCAGGGTGCGCTGCGTCCGGGCACCAAAGGCCCTGCGAAGAGGCTTGTCGCGGCGGCACAAATCCTCCTGGAAGCAGTCCAGGCAGCAGTAGTAGCGGATCTGCCCACCCAGCTCCTCGCGGATAGGCTTCTTCTTCGTAATGGACATGCCGCAGCTATCGCACTTCATGATCGGCCTCGATTCCCGTCAGCATCCACCGCATTCGCCGTCCGCTCCTTGAGCCCGCGTCTGCGCCAAATACTGATCCGCGTGATCCTCGGAACAGAAAGGCTTGCCCATCCTCTCGACTACCGGTGGATTCCCGAGCTTGGCGCCGCACCAGGCGCACTTCTTGGCGAACAGTCCCGTTCAATCACCCCTCGAGGCATGGTAGGAGTGACTCATTGGATTGTCCATTGCCGAAGGGAAGCTTTCCTCAGATGGGTCTTTCCAAGTGGAAGGAACTGAACGGGCGGTCGCGTCGCCCCGCGTCCCCCCGATCGTCGGAGCGGTGGCCTGATCCGAGGCGGCCGCATGTGCGGGATGCGTCTCCGGAAGAGGACACGCAGTCGCCTAGGGGGCCGCCGCGGGGATGCCGGGGCCGAGCACGGGCTTGGCCCTGGATCCGCCGCGGCGCTCGGGCTTCCAGCGGTTCAGGAGCATCGAGTTCAGGGTCACGGTCACCGACGAGGTGGCCATCGCGATGGCGGCGAAGATGGGGTTGAGCAGGGGGCCGCCGAAGAGGTACAGGACGCCGGCGGCCACGGGAATCAACGCGGTGTTGTAGGCGAACGCCCAGAACAGGTTCTGCTTGATCTTCCGCACGGTCTTCTTGCTCAGCTGGATTGCGGCCGCGACATCCCGGACGTCGTCCTTGATCAGGACCACCCCACCCGTCTCTTTGGCGATGTCCGTGCCGCTGCCGATGGCGATGCCCACGTCGCTGGCCGCGAGCGCCGGAGCATCGTTGATGCCGTCGCCCACCATGGCGACGAGCTTGCCTTCCGTCCGCAGGTCTTTGATGACCTCGGCCTTGTCCTTCGGCAGGACCTCGGCGAGGACGCGCTTGATCCCGAGCTTCCGGGCGATGGCGTCGGCGGTCCGCTGGTTGTCCCCCGTCAGCATGACGACCTCGATGCCCATGGAGTCGAGCGTGGCGACGGCCTCGAGCGCCGACTCCTTGAGTGTGTCCGCGACTGCAACGAGGCCCGCGAGTTTACCGTCGATCGCGACGAGCATCGCGGTCTTCCCGTCTTCTTCGAGGTGCTGCAGTTGGGCCTCGACACCCTCGACGGGGATTCCCGCCAGCTGGAAGAGCTTGCGGTTCCCCAAGAGGACGGCTCGGCCGCCCGCGGTCGCTCGAACGCCTTGACCAGGGATGGCCTCGAAGGAGTCGGGATCCGCCAGGGCGAGGCTCCGGGTCCGGGCCCCTCGGACGATTGCCTCACCGAGCGGGTGTTCCGACCCCGATTCCGCAATCGCAGAGAGCCGGAGGACCTCATCCTCATGGAACCCGGGCAAGGCAACGACGTCCGTGAGGGAGGGTTCGCCTTTCGTCAGCGTGCCCGTCTTGTCGAAGACGACGGCATCGAGCTTCTTCGCCTTCTCCAGGTACTCGCCACTCTTGATGAGGATGCCGTTCTGGGCTCCTTTCGCCGCTCCGATCATGAGCGCGGCGGGAGTAGCGATGCCCAGGGCGCACGGGCAAGCGACGATGAGGACCGAGACCAGGACGATGAACGCCAAGGCGAAGGGCATTCCGCCGACCCAGAACCACAGGGAGAAGCCGCCGACCGCGATGAGCACGACGACGGGCACGAAATAGCTCGAGACCGTGTCCGCGAGGCGCTGGATCGGCGTCTTGGAGACGATCGCTTCCTCGACCATCTTGACGATCTGCGAGAGGGTCGTGTCGCTGCCGACCTTGGTGGCGCGGATCCGAAGCAGCCCGGTCTTGTTGATGGAGGCTCCGATGACTTCGTCGCCCTGCTTCTTCTCGACGGGGATGCTTTCGCCCGTCACCACGGACTGGTCGACTGAGGAATAACCGCTCTCGACCGCGCCGTCCACGGGAATCCGTTCCCCGGGACGCACCACGATGAGATCATTGACCTCGACCTGCTCGACCGGGACTCGATCGATGCGGCGCTCGACCAGACCTTCCGTACCTGGGGGCAAATCGATCTGCTGCAATTGCTCCTCGATCCCGCCGATCAGGGCCGGGTGGTGCAGCAGAATGGCGGCGAGCAGGCGCAGACGCTCGGACGCCCCTTCCTCCGGGGTCGGCGAGGCTCG
>JAJYKG010000042.1 GCA_021788795.1 Thermoplasmata archaeon
TCTGATCACCGCGTGCGTCGCATTCACATCCGCCGAGCCCCCGCTCCCCCTCGGCCACACGGCCAGGTTCGTCGCGTCGATGCGCACGCGCACGGTCTGCCCCGCGCTGCCGTTCGTCTTCGCCCAGAGGGGCAGCTTGCCCACGACGACGGTCGGGTAGGACTCCAGGTAGTTCCAGAGGGCCGTCTGCGTGCTCGCGTCGGGCTGCTCCACGAGCGGCCGGAGGGCGAACGGAAGGGTCTGCCCGCCCACGTAGAAGACGACGCCGGACTTCGAGAACTGGAACTCCTCCAAGTCCCAGTACGCGGGTCCCGTCAGGTAGCCCGCGAGCACGTACGGGCCGTAGCAGTAGAGCAGCTTGCCGTTCGCGGGCACCGTGCCGCTCGTCAGGGCGACATCCGCGGTGGTGTTCAGCGGGTCCGGCTGCGGCGACTGCGCGGGGTTCGGACTCATGAGCACCGCCTCCTCCGGGATGACGACCGGCACGCTCGCCGTGTTCGTCACCTCGATCCCCACAGGCAGGGTCTCCGTGTGCCCGTCCAGCATGAACGTCTCGTTCACCATGACGACGGTCACGAACCCGCGCGCAGCCGCTTCCCAGAACCCCATCATCGCCGCGGACGTCGGTCCCGGCGCCGGGCCGGCCCCCAGGGCCAGGGCGCCCATCACGATCGCCCCTGCGACGAGCAGGACCAATGGACGGGGTGAGACCGACTCCTTCATCGAGGCCCTTCTGAGGCTGGCATTCTCTCCCTATGGTCGGCACTCGTTTAAGGGTGCCGCCAAGATTCTCACCAATTCTCATCGTTGATTTTTATCTCTGATAACGCTCCGCCCTCCTGTCGCGGAGGGCCCGCGCGCGGCTCGCGGAACCGGCGATGCCTTCATGTCCCGGGACGGATTGACCACCCTCCGTGCTCTTCTACGACCCGAGATTCCTGGAGCACGTCTCGTCGCCGATGCACGTGGAACGCCCCGAGCGCCTCAAGGCGATCGTGGACCGCCTCCAGGCGGAGGACCTCCTCAAGGATGTGCACACGCCGACGCCCGCGACGCTCGGGCAGCTCCGCCGGGTGCACCGGACCTCGTTCCTGGAGTACTTCCAGAACCTGGACGAGGGGTTCCTCGACCCGGAGACGGCCGTGCACCCGGAGACCTGGGACATCGCCCTCCTCGCCGCGGGTGCGACGATCGCGGCGACCCAGGAGTCCTACGCCCGCGGCAAGCCGGCGGTCGCGCTCGTCCGCCCCCCCGGGCACCACGCCGGCCCGGACTACGGGGGCGGGTTCTGCTACCTGAACAACGTGGCGGCCGCGGCCGCGGACCAGGTCGCCCAGGGACGCCGCGTGGCGATCCTGGACTACGACGCCCATCACGGGAACGGGACGAGCGAGATCTTCGAGGACGAGGCCGCGGTCCTCTACATCTCGACGCACCAGTTCGGCATCTACCCGGGAACCGGAGCCGCGGCCGACGTGGGCAAGGGGGAGGGCCGCGGCTTCAACGTGAATATCCCCTTCACGGCCGGCTGCGGCGACGCCTCCTTCGCGATGGCGTACGACGAGATCGTCGAGCCCGTGGTCCGCGCCTACAAGCCCGACCTCATCCTGGTGAGCCTCGGGATGGACGCGCACTATCGCGACCCGCTGACCGGCCTGTCCCTCTCCTCGCCCGGCTACGTCGACCTGGTCACGCGGAGCGAGCGCCTCGCCCACGACCTGTGCCAGGACCGCTTCGTGGTCGTCCTCGAGGGCGGCTACCACCTCGTGGCCCTGTCCGAGGTCATCGCAGGGATCGTCGCGCGAATGCATCGCAGCCACGTGGACCTCGAGCTCACCCAGCTCCTCGACGAGACGGGGAAGGGCAAGCCCGCAATCGAGGCGACGAAGCGCGCCCACAAGGAGTTCTGGGACCTACGTTGACCGGCCGAGCTTCCGCTCGGTGACCATGCGCTCCTTGTCCTTCAGGATCCGCCTGTAGAGCGTCTCGAGGAGGTCCTTGAGCGCGAGGTGCAGGTCCCAATCGAAGTGGTTCGCGTAGTACATCTGGTGGGCCGTCTGGAACCGGCAACGGACCGAGTACTTCCAGCGGTCCCCGTCCGGCTTGTACTTCTGCACGTGGAGCGACAGGGTCTTCGGCGTCACGAGCTGCGCGATCCGCCGCATCTCCTTCTGGACGGTGTCGTAGATCGTGTCGTACGTCTCCGCGGGCTCCTCCTCGAGCCCGCTGATCTCCACGAACAGCTGCTCCCGCTCCTGGAGGCCGGCGAGGAAGTGCATGAGGTCCAGCTTCGTCACGATGCCCACGGGGGCGTCCTCCTCCGTGATGATGATGCTGGAGACGTTCTGCTTGAGCATGAGTTCCGCGGCGCGGCCGAGGTCGCCGTCGACGCCCATGGTGACCGCGGGCGCGTGCATGACGCTCTTCACCTCGAGCTCGACCTTGGCCTCCGTCCCGGCCCGCTCCCCGTACCGCTGGCGCATCTTCGGCCGCGCGAAGACGTCGGTCACGTCCTTCATGCCGATGGCGCCCTTCAGGTGGCGGTGCTTGTCGACCACCGGGAGGGAACGCTCCCCGAGGGACTGCATGAGGTGGACCGCGCGCTCGATCGTCTCACTCTCGGCCACGGCTTGGGGGTTCGGGGTCATGAAGTCGCGGACCGCGAGGCCCCGGAGCGCATCCGTGTCGACGAGGGCACGCGTCAGGTCCGTGCGGGAGATGATGCCCATGAGCTTCTTGCCCTTGAGCACCGGGAGGGCGCGGAACCCCGTCGTGATGAGCTGCTCCGCGGCCGCGGGCAGCTTCGTGTCCGGATGGACCTCCGGCGCCTTGACGAGGACCGTGGAGACCTTCGTCGAGGGGGGCAGGCTGTGTCGCTTCATGAGCTCTCGGAGGGTCACGACGCCCTCGAGCTTCCCCTTGCGGCCCACGGGGATCTCGTGCACGTCGTGCTCTTTCATCTTCCCGAGGACCTCGCCCAGTTCGTCGTCAGGCGACGCCCACACAACCTCCGTCGTCACGGAGTCGGAGACCGCGAGGTCCTGGACTTTCTGACGCGGCATGGCAAAATCCCCTGCGGGGGAGACTCCGTAGAAGGTCGGCCTATAATAAGCTTGACACCGGACCTGCGGGATGCGGTCAAAGGGCCGCGGCTCGGAGCAAGCGCAGGCCCCCCTCCCGGCTAGCCTTATCCGCCGGCCGGCCGTTGATGGGCCAATGCGAGTGCGCGCCACCGCCCTCTTCCACGGCCGCGTCCAGGGCGTTTACTTCCGCGCGAACTGCCAGGAGAAGGCGGAGAGCCTCGGCCTCGACGGCTACGTGCGCAACCTGCCCAGCGGGGGCGTCGAGGCCGTCTTCGAGGGCGAGCGGGCGCTCGTTGAGGACTGCATCGAGTGGAACCGCAGCTCTCAGCCCGCGGCGCGCGTGACCTCCGTGGACATCGTGTGGGGCCCGGCGACGGGGGAGTTCCGCGGCTTCGAGATTCGGCGATGACGCGGGTCGCCGGCAGCTTCTTCGGTTTGCTGGGCCATCCCAGGGGGGCATGCCCCTATCCGATGCAGCGTTCCGCCGCGGTCTCGCAAGCTGTCTCTTCGGCATCCTCGCGATGCTCTTTGCCGCGAGCTTGTCGCTCACCGGCCTCGCGGTGGGGTACCCCTATGCGGCCGGGTTCGGCTTCGTGGGGCTCTTGATCGCGATCGCGGGCTTTGTCACGGGGATCGTCGGCGTCCTCCGGATTGAACGCTCCGCCCGGGACCCGGGGGTGTAGCGCGGGTTTCACTCGAGTCGGATGTGGTACGTCCGCTCGGGCATGTCCTTGTGGATGACCCAGGCCTGCTCCTCGGTCATCACGTTCTTCTCGATCCAAGCGCGGGTCTTCTTCGGGACCGTCGCAGGGCCGAGGACCGCGCCGGGCCGCTGCGGGTCGTCGATGTAGTCCGTCTCGAGCATGAAGTTCGGGCTGCCCTTCAGTGCCTCGGCGACGAGGAGCTCCTTCGCCAGGATGGACGGCACGATGCCGTGGGTGTCCTCCGGCCGCGTGACCGGCGTGGAGTGGTGCTTGACCACGCGGTTCCGGTCCAGGCCCGCCCTCGTGGCGATCTCCGCGAACTCCGCGAACGTCTCCGGCGTGGGGTCCTCCGTGTGCAGGACGACCGCGCAGCCCAGACGCTTCGCCGTCACCATGGCGTACTCCATCGTCTCGTTGCACGCCTTGACGATCTCCGGCCCGACCGGGAAGTGCGGGCGGCCGATCTCGCCGATGGCCACGGCCTTCCCCTGGGCGATGTACCGCGCGGCCAGGTCGAGCCCCTGGTGCATCGCCGCCACCGCGGCCTCGAGCCCCTGGACCTCCTTGAGGTGGAGGCACTCGACCGGGTACGGTCCCAGGGCGACGAAGACCTGCAGCTTGGTCCCCGCGCGGATCGCGTCGGCCATGGCGAGGGTCTTGCGGTACGCCTTGTCGTAGTCGGACCCGCGGCTGATGGGGATGTCCTCGTAGGGCGAGTGGGTCAGGAGGAGGGCGGTGCCGCCGGCCTTCTCGAACTGCTTCGCGCCCTCGACGCCGAGGAACTCGGGGCGGAAGTGGATGTGGTTGTCGAAGATGGGGAGGCGGCGGGCCATCCGGGGCTTTCCCTCGGGGCGTCCCAAGCCCGGCGGCGGGATAAAGCGTTCGCACTTACGCGCACGGCGCGCAACGACGCTACGCTACCGCGCGACGGGGTCCGTGCTCAGCGCAGGAGTCCTGCGGCCTTGAGCTCGACCGTGATCTTCTCGACGGCCTCCTCCACGTCCGAGGGTTTGCGGGCGCCCGTGCACACGAGCTTGCCGCTCCCGAACAGGAGGACGACGACCTTGGGCTTGTCGATGCGGTAGACGAGCCCGGGGAACTGCTCCGGCTCGTACTCGACCTTCTCCAGGCCCAGGGAGATCGCGATCGCGTTGAGGTTGATCTCCGTCCCGAGGTCCGACGAGGCCACGATGTTCTGGACCTCGATCTCCGGGTTCTTCTTGATGGGGATGCCCGCGGCCTCGATCTGCTTCGCGACGAGGTCGATCGCCGTCTTGACGTGCTCCAGGCTCTTCGCGCCCGTGCACACGACCTTGCCGCTGCGGAACAGGAGCGTCGCCGTCTTGGGTTCCTTCAGGCGGTAGATGAGCCCGGGAAACTGCTCCGGCTCGTACTCGGCCCCGCCGAGGGCCAGGGCGATGGCCTGGAGGTCCAGCTCCTCCCCGAGGGAGGTCGATGCGACGACGTTCTCGATCTTGATCTTCGCCAAGGCATTACCTCCGAGCGACCGGAGGGGCTCCCTCCGCGACGCCGGCAGCCGGGGATTTATATAGGCCTTTATAAAGGTTAAGGGGTGCGTCCGAAATTCCCCGAGGGCCCGTCCGTCCCCGGCGCGCCTACTCGCCCCGGAGGTTCTCCGCCTCGCGCGCGCGGACGAGGGCGTACAGCGCCCGCGCGAGCGGCGCGTCGCGGCCGGCGCGATCGGCGGCCCGCAGGACCGCCCCGGTGATCGCGTCGATCTCCGTCCGCCGGCCGTGGTCGAGGTCCTGGAGCATGCTCGGCCGGTTCGCGGCCGTCCGGCGGGCGACGAGCCGGGTGCGGCGGACCATCTCGTCCGCGTCCAGGGCGATCCCGGCGGCCCGCGCGACCGCGGTGGCCTCGCGGCAGACGGATTCGAGGAGACCCGCGAGGCCCTTGTCCTTCACGAGGCGGCCGTTCGGCGCGCCCGCAAGGGCCGCGAGCGGATTGATCGACGTGTTCACGACGAGCTTGGACCAGAGCTCCTGCCGCACGTCGTCCGAGATCCGAGTCCGGATCCCCGCCTCCTCGAGAACGTCGCGGACCCGCACGACATCGGCGCGGTCGACGCCCTGCCACGGACCGATCGCCGTGTCCCCGATGCCCGCGTGGCGGACCTCGCCGGGCCCGAGGGACATGACGCCGTGCGCGGTCGTACCCGCGACGACTCGGGACGCGGTGCGGGCGATCACGTCCGCGTTCTCGAGGCCATTCTGGAGCGTGAGGAACACTGCGGTCGGCGCGAACCGCTTCAACTCGGACATCGCCGCCTCCGTGTCGTACGCCTTCGTCGAGATGAGGATGAGCTCCGGCCTCGCCTTCGCCGGGACGCGGGTGGCGACGCGAGGACGCGCAATGCGCGCGGTCTTCCCCGAGATTCGGAGGCCGTGAACGCGGATTGCCTCCATGTGATCTCGACGTCCCACGAGTATCACATCCTCATGCACGGAGAGGAGACCGCCGAAGAAACTGCCCATGGCGCCGGCGCCGAAGACGAGGATTTCCACGTCGGGGCAATGGAATCCCTGGAGAAAACGGTTTCTCCCAAATAAAAATATGTGTAGTTATATATTTCATGGGCAATCGCCGCCAAATCCCGCGTGTCATCAAGTTTAAGTCGCCATATTCCATACCGTTTTGCAGGAGGAACCCCTTGGCGAAGAAGGCGAAGAAGGGCAAGAAAGGAAAGAAGCGCTAGACGCCCTCATATCATTGGGCAGGGGACCATCCTCTCGCGGATCACCCTGACGCACTTCTTTCCGTGTTTTTCTTGTCTCTTTCTTCTTTTGTGATTCGGTCGGCGACGAGCAGGGGCTCGGGATACCTCGTCCGGGTCGAGCGCTGTGCTTCGCGCAGCGCTCTCTCCAGGGAAATCCGATGACCCACCGACACGTAGAAGGGCCGCGACGCGCGCGGCGGGGTCCACGCGAACCCGCGCACGACGCCGTCCATCTCGACCGGAATCGCGCCGAGCATCCGGGGCGCGGAGGGGACGAGTTTCCCGGCGAGCGGATGTTTCGCAATCCCGACGGTCGGCAGGTCGAGCTGCACCCCCGCGTAGCAGGCGAAGCCGAAGAGCGCGGGATGGAGGCGGCCATGGCCGTCGACGAAGAGAAGGTCGGGCCTCTCGCGGAGTCCCTCGAGGGCGGCGCGCACCGCAGGGTACTCCCGGAACGCGAGGTACGTCGGGATGTAGGGGAAGTCCACGTCGACCGCGCGCTCGCAGGTCTCGATCGTCTCGAGGGTGCGGGCGTCCAGCCGTACCGCCACGGCGAACGCGCGGTCGCCTGCATAGGCGACGTCGACGCCCCCGAAGGTGCCCAGCTCCTTGCCGTCGTCGACCTCCTCCACCCTCTGCGCCAACCGCCGTTGCGTCTCACGCAGATCTTCGAGGACCGCGGCTCCGGAGAGGGATTCGAGGAAGCGCGACTCAGCCACCCGGCCCCCGCGCAATCGCACCCCTTCGCGGGCGAGTCCTCCCGCGGCCGAGGGCGCGACGGGCCGACCGTCCGCGCGGACGACGCGGTGCGCGCCCGGGATGTCCGGATGCTCGAGGATCCAGGTGGCCACGGACCTCGCCGCGCGCACATCGCCGAGCGTCCGGGCGACGAGCCCGCAGGTCGTCACTCTCCCGGGAGGGATGGCCGCGAGGCACGACCCGAGCGCCTCGCGGAACGAGAGCGCCACGGGACTCGGAAGGCGCGGCTCCCACAAAACCTTTCTAGCTTCGTCCCCATCGTCGGGGAACCCATGTCCCTCCTCCTGAAGGGCGGCCTCGTCGTCACGCAGGATGCGTCCCGCCGCATCGTCCGCGGGAACGTCCTCGTCGAGGGGAACCGGATTGCCGCGGTGGGCGACACGCCGACGGAGGCGGACGAGGTGATCGACTGCGAGGGCTGTGCGGTCCTCCCGGGACTCATCAACGGGCACCAGCACGCGGCGAACGCGCTCCTCCGCGGCATCGCGGACGACGTGCCCCTGGAGGAGATGCTCGAGAGGTCCTTCGCGGTCGACGCGAAGTTCACGCGCCGCGACGTGCAGCTGGGGGCGCTCCTGGGCTGCGTCGAGATGCTGCGTTGCGGCACGACGAGCTTCCAAGACCTTTTCTACTGGGAGGACGAGGTCGCGCGCGCGGTCCGCGAGTCCGGGATCCGCGGTTTCCTCTCTTGGGTCACGCTGGACGAGGCGTTCACCACGCAGCACGGCAACCCCGTTCGTAACGCGGAGGCGTTCGTCATCAAGCACAAGGCCGACCCGCTCGTCACGACGTCCGTCGGCGTCCAAGGCGTCTACGTCGCGTCGGAGGAGACCTGCCTGGCCGCGAAGGAGGTCGCGGACCGCCACGGGGTCCGCCTCCACGCGCACCTTTCCGAGACCCGGAAGGAGGTGTACGACCACGTGGCGAAGACGGGCCTGCGTCCCGGGGAGTGGCTCGAGAAGATCGGCTTCCTCGGTCCGAACCTCAACGTCGCCCATGGGGTGTGGCTCACCCTGAACGAGGTGCGCGCGCTCGCCCGCGCGGGCGCGAGCGTCACGCACTGCCCGGTCTCGAACATGAAGCTCGCCTCCGGCGGCGTCGCCCCGGTCCCCGAGATGCGCGACGCCGGCGTGGCGGTCGCCCTCGGGACGGACTCGGCGCTGTCGAACAACTCCGCGGACCTTTTCGGGGAGATGAAGACGGCGGCTCTCCTGCACAAGGCGACGCGCTGGGACGCGCGCGTGCTCCCGGCTCAGACGGTCCTCGACATGGTCACGATCGAAGCGGCGCGCGCCCTCGGCGCCGCGGCGGACCTCGGGTCCGTCGAGGCCGGCAAGCTCGCGGACCTCGCGGTGATCTCCCTGCGGCGGCCGCACACCACGCCTTTTTATTCCTCCAACGTCATCAGCCATCTGGTCTACAGCAATCGAGGCAGCGATGTCCAGGCGACGATCGTCGATGGCCGCGTGGTCATGGCCGACGGGAAGATGCGGACGGTCGACGAGGCCGCGGTCCTCGAACGCGCGCAGGAGAGCGCGCGGGAGCTTCTCGGAGCGTAACGGATGATCTGCGGTGTCGACGAGGCAGGGCGCGGCCCGGTCCTCGGTCCTTTGGTCGTCGCGGGCGTGATGGTCGCGTCCGACGTGCCGCTCCGGCAGCTGAACGTCCGCGACTCGAAGAAGCTCACGCCGGAGCGTCGCGAGATGCTCGCCCCGGAGATCCAGAGGGTCGCGCAGTGCGAGGTCGTCGTCGTGCCGGCGAAGGACATCGACGTGATGCGCGCGGAGATGTCCCTGAACGACTTCGAGGCGCGTCTCTTCGCCGCCGTCATCGGGAAGCTCCACCCCGAGACCGCGTACGTGGACGCCGTCGATGTGGACGAGATCGAGTTCAAGCGCGCGGTCCTCAAGGACCTCCCTTTCGAGGTCGAGGTCGTTTCCCAACACGAGGCCGACGACCTCTTCCCGGTCGTCAGCGCGGCCTCCGTCATCGCCAAGGTGCGCCGCGACTCGGAGATGCGCGCGATCGAGGCCGAGGTGGGCCAGCCCATGGGCTCCGGCTATCCGTCGGACCCGGTGACGATCGCGTTCCTGGAAAAGTGGATCAGGGAGAAGGGGTCTCCGCCGCCCCACACCCGGCTCACTTGGGACACCACGCGGCGCCTGCTCGCGGAGTCCAAGAACCGGAAGCTCGACGAGTACGGTCGTGGGAAGGCATGAGAGACCTCCTGGAAGGCGTCATCGCGAAGTTCAACGCGAAGGTCGACTCCGATCCGGCGCTGAGCGAGGAGATCGGGGACCTGCAGAAGACCGTCCTGATCGAACTCAAGGACGGGACGAAGTGGCACTTCACGCTCAAGGACCGCCATGTGGCCGGCCTCCTGGACGGCGGCGTGGATCACGCGGACCTCACGCTCCTCACGGACGCGGAGACGCTGCGCGCCCTCCTCCTCCGGGAGACGGGGCCGTTCAAGGCCTACGCGACGGGCAAGCTGCGGTTCAAGGGGAGCCTCGACGACCTCGCGCGCTTCCGGAAGTTCTTCTGACATCGGCGCGCGATAGGTTTAAACGCGAGCGGCCAATCCTCTCGAGGCGCGATAGCGGGGTGGGGTAGCCAGGATATCCCGTCGGGCTCATAGCCCGGGACTCCCGGGTCCCCGGTGAGACACCCGGAGATCGATGGTTCAAACGGGACCGAGGCCTTCCCTCCGTCCCTGAGAGTCCATCCCCCGCTATGCCTTCTTTTCCGGCCTCCCGGAGGCGACGGGAGACGCCGTTGATTCTCACGTCGCAACGTTTATGGCTCCACCCCTCGTCGGGCCGGATGTTGCGGGCCGGAGCCCTATGGAACGTGTGAAGACCGGCGTCGACGGCCTCGACGCGATGCTCAACGGCGGCCTCCTGCCCGCTCGGCCGTACATCGTTTCCGGACCCACGGGCAGCGGGAAATCCATCCTGGCCACCCAGTTCCTCTTCGACGGGCTGAAGCGCAACGAGCCCTGCCTCCTCGTCACCTTGGACGAGCCGCCGATTGAGGTCAAGTCCAACATGGGCGTGTTCGGGTGGAACCTGGACCACCTGAAGATCCTCGACGCGACCCCGGATGTCCGCGCGCACAAGCGCCAGCGTTCCGTCATCGACGTCGGCACGGCCCTCGACGTGCGGGACATGGAGGACGTCTCGGACATCCGCCAGTCCTCCCAGATCCGCGCCCTCGAGGTCACCGTCCACAGCGTTCAGAAGATGATCAAGCAGGAGTTCTCGGGGCGCCTGGAGAAGACGAAGGAGCGCTACAAGCGGATCGTCATCGACTCCATGACGGCCCTCAAGATGTTCTCCATGCAGGGCGAGGACAGCCGCATCCTCATCCAGTCCTTCATGCGGTTCCTCTCCGAGCTCGAGTCGACCACGCTGATCGTCTCGGAGCACCTCGACCGCAGCGCGATCGAGACGGAGTTCTTCCTGGGGCGCGGCGAGATCCGCATGCTCAAGTGGGTCGACGGGTCCACGGTGCGACGGGCGATCTCGATCGAGAAGTTCCGCGGCAGCCGCTTCGACGACCACGTGCGGCCCCTGGCGATCACCCCCGCCGGCATCGTCGTGTACGCGGACCAGCAGGTCGCGACGACGAACGGGGGCGGGATGAAGCCCGGCGAATCCCTCCTGGAGATGCGGATCATCGACGACATCTCCAACGTGCTCGAGTCCGCGCTGCACAAGGTCGAGGAGGCCCAGCGCCGGCAGATCCCCGTCCGCGACCTCGAGGTTTCCCTCTCCCGCGCGATGCTCCACTTCCAGCGCAAGAACTACCAGAAGGCGATGAAGGCGGCCCTGGCCTGCAACTCCCAGCTCGAACAGCGCCTCGGCGTGGTCCCGCCGCCCCCGGCGGCCTCCGTGCCCCCGCCACCCAAGGAGGTGGCGCGGTGAACGGCATGCCCGCGAAGATCCACACGGGCGTCCCCGGCCTCGACAAGATGCTCCACGGCGGCCTCGTCCCCGCGCGGCCGTACATCCTTTCCGGTCCTCCGGGGGCGGGGAAGACGATCATGAGCGTGCAGTTCCTCCGTGAGGGGCTCGAGGGCGGCGAGCGCTGCCTGTACGTGGCCCTGGAGGAGCCGCCGAACGAGCTCAAGCTCAACATGCGCCCGTTCCGCTGGAATCTGGACGACATGGAGGTCCTCGACGCGAACTCCGACGTCCGCCGGTTCGAGCCGACGCCCATCCTGGAGATCTCGACGGAGGAGGAGCCCGCGCGCATGCGAGACCTGGACGACCGGATCCGCAAGACGCCGGACTTCGAGAGCCGCGAGGTCACCGTGCACTCCCTGCAGCAGCTCCTCAAGAACCTCTTCGTGAAGCGGCAGTACCAGCGGGTCGTGATCGACTCGGTCACGGCTCTGAAGTACTTCTGCATGCGGGAGTTCGAGGAGAGCCTGACGACCCAGTCCTTCATGCGCTTCCTCACGGAGGCGAAGGTCACCTCCCTCCTGACCGTCGAGCTGCCCGAGGAGGGCGAGGCCCCGCCCGAGGCGTTCCTGGCCCGCGGGGAGATCCGGCTCCACAAGTTCCGCGACGACACGGGGATCCGGCGCTTCATCTCCGTGGAGAAGTACAAGGGCTCGAGCCACGACGACGTCGTGTACCCGTTCGACATCACGGCCACGGGCGCGGTCGTGCAGAGCGGCCCGTCGAAGGGCGTCGCGGCGTCCCTCTAGGCGTCCGCGTCCGACAGGCTCCATCGTCCCTTTGTCAACGGCGTTTGTCCGACAAACGTATGACTACCTTTAAATACCCTCAGCCTGATTCGCCAACCGTCAGAATCCATCGGGATGGGATGGTTCAATGAAATCGCTTCTGAACGAAGCCCTCGCTCGGCACCAAGAGGCACAGGAACAGGAAGAGAAGGAGAAGGCCGCCGCGGCAGCGAAGCCGGACACGGCGAAGACAAAGGCGGACGAGGAGATCGCGAAGATCGTCGAGTCGATCAACGTCTCCATCAAGATCGTCGGGTGCGGGAGCGACAGGTCGAACA
>JAJYKG010000043.1 GCA_021788795.1 Thermoplasmata archaeon
TTCCGATCTATGGAGGGTCATGGGTCCGCGGGAATAAGGAAGACGCGGCGCGGGCACCGGACCCCGCCGGCCCATGGGAGGACCGTCGGGCCCAAGTCTCATTCCCGATAGCCCTTACGGAGGATATATCTCGGGTCAGCCGAACGCATGAGGCTGCATGAGCTTGGTCTCCGCGGCTTCCTCGGTCCTGTCGGGCCTCGTCACGGTGGCGGTCTCGGTCGCGCGCCATGTCCGTGCGCTCAGCGCCTCTCCCCGTGCCTGGACCTGCCTGGATTGCGGCGTCCCGAACGAACTCGATCGCGACACGTGCTGGAGCTGCGGGGCGGGATATGGCGAGGACCCGCTTTCTGCCAGCCACATCCCGATCGAACGGCGCTGGCTCTGCCGCTCGTGCGCAGTCTGGAACGGCATCGCGCGGACCGCCTGCTGGCGGTGCGGGACCTCCCGCGACGGTGCGGACGACGGGGCCGCGCTCAATGCAGATCCGGCGCTTCCTCAAGGAAGTCCCGCTCCCGGAGCTCCCGCCTTTTCCAGTTCTCGAGCTGCCCAACGAAATAGGGCAGGAGCCGCATCGAGACGTAGGAATTCATGAGCGGGATGCCGAGCTGCTCGGAGAAGATGAGCAGGTTGACGGCGTCGTTGTACCGGAGGGAGATCTTCCGGTGCTCCGTGTAAAGGTCGTAGAAGAAGAGTCCCCAGAGGAACTCCCTCAGGAAGTGACGCGCCTTCCCCCACCGGCCCACGGGTGCCCTCAACGGGGATGGGACGGCCGAGCGACATAAAACTTGGGGTGCCCGAAAGGTGAGCCTTTAGTGCCGGCGACGGCATGGCGGGGCCCGTGGCGGCTCTCGACCCGGGTCTCTTGGCGGTCTTGATCATCGCGGCCTTCTTCCTCGTCTGGTATTTCGCGGGCGGCGGCCTGAACCGGCGCCTCGCGAAGCGGCTGGCGAACGAGGTCCGGGACTCCTTGATTACGTGGGGAGGCACCTCCCGGGTCCAGCCCTTCGGGAGCACCGCGTTCCGCATGACCACGGAGGGCGCCAACCCGCCGTTCCGGGACCTGTCCGTCGTCGTCACCCTGGAGCCGCGGGAGATGCCGATCAACTGGGCGCTGGCCCACGCCCAGGGGCGGCGGGACGTGGCCGTCCTCGAGGCCTCGCTCCGGCAGACGCCCCGGATCGGGTTCGAGCTCATCGACCCTACGACGCGCATCGGGAAGCGTCGCGCACGGGCGAAGTCCTCGTGGTCGGCGGTGAACCTTTCGGGCCGGGACTTCCTCCTCTCCTCGAAGAACGAGCGGGCCGCCGGGGAGCTCCTCCGCAGCCTCGGGGCGGGCGTCCTCGACGGCATCGCCGCGCTCCACGTGACCGCGGGCAGCGAGCCGGGCCTGGCGGCGTCTCTCGCCCTGGAGGAGGGCAGGGTCTCGCCCCTCTTGTCGGGCCTGCGGGATTTCGCGCAGACGATGACGGCCTAGTGGCAGCGGCTGTCCGCGAGCACGGGCAGGAGGTCGCCGAGCTCCTTCAGCGGGCTCCGGGCCATAAACTGCATGGCGATGTGGCGCTGGGTCTCCCCGCAGCGGTACGCGACGTAGAGCACGTTGAAGGGCTTGTTGCGAAAGAGACCATATCGTGCCTCCCCGAGGAGAGCGGTCGCGGAGTGGCCGCCCATGGGGTAGGTGGCCTCCTGGGCATGCTCGAGCCGCGGAGGCTTCAGCAGTCCGCGGGCCGTGCGGAGCTCGAGTTCCATCGCCCGCCCTGCCTTCTCGTCAAGGACGAAGGCGGTGGCCTGGCCCTGCTGCGCCCAGCGGACACCGTCGAACGTGAAGGTGTAGTCCACCTCGGACGGGGTGCGGCCGATCCGGACGTCCCAGTTCGTGGGGAGGCGCAGAACGAGGAAGTTCGTGGGCCCCAGGACGAGATGCGAGGCCGCGAGCACGTGGTCCCGCGTGGGCTGCGTCATGCTCCGCTCGCCAGGGAGGAGGCGAACGCCGGGGCGTAGCTCATCATGTCCTCCGACACGCGGGCCACCATGTCGATTCCGGTGACCTCGGAGGGATAGAGCGGGATGTAGGACGTCACGAGGGGGCCGAGGTCGCGGTAGAGGACCTTCATGTAGCCGAGCTGCTCCTGATACTTGTTGGCCAGGTAGTCGCCCGCGCCGGCCATCTGCGCGATCTCCTGGCGCAGGACCTCGTTCACGATCACGCCGCCCACGGGGATGTTGAACTTGCCCACCATGCCGATGAACCGGCGGACGACGGCGATGGGGAGGCCCAGCGGCAGGGTGACGAAGAAGAAGCCGGTTCGCTCGGGGTCCACGAGGACCTCCTTCGCCTTGTCGAAGCGCTCGTTCATGGAGATGAGGTCGGCCATCAGCGGGTCCTTCTTGACCTCCTCGGTCATCTTGTCCTTCCGGAAGGAGAGCTGGACCCGGAGGGATAGGGCCTCCCTGCGGGACTCGATCATCCGGTTGAGCCACAGCCCGTAGATCTTGCTGAGCCCGATGAGGCGGACCGCGTTCGCGACCGCGGCCGTGTCGAAGATGATCCGGTCGTAGGCCTCGCCCTCCTTCAGGATGTAGTCGACCATGCGGTCGAACATCGCGCTCTCCTCGAACGCGGGGTTCGTGGTCGCAATCTCGATGAACGGCTTGGCGTCCAGGGGGATATCCGCCCACTTGAGGAACTCCTTCACCCGCCCCTTGATGGACTCGCGGTACTTCTGCACGACCTCCGTGGTCTCGACCTCGACCGCGTAGACCCCTTTCGTCCCTTCGACGGGCCGTACCTTCCCGCCGGCCAGGTCCTGCCCGAAGAGGCTCGAGAGGGAGTGCACCGGGTTCAGCGAGGCCAGGAGGACCTTCTCCCCGTTCGCGGCGTACTGGTAGGCCAGCCCCGCGGC
Organism: Thermoplasmata archaeon; assembly: GCA_021788795.1. Taxonomy (GTDB): domain Archaea; phylum Thermoplasmatota; class Thermoplasmata; order RBG-16-68-12; family RBG-16-68-12; genus RBG-16-68-12. The sequence continues at coordinate 2,901 of JAJYKG010000043.1, forward strand.
GGAGACCGTCTTGCCCACTCCGCCCTTGCCTCCCGTGAAGATGTACCGCAGCTTGGGACGCTCCTTCATCAATTGGGGCATCGTCGGCATGGTCTCGACCTCACAGACCGGGGCCGTGCATGAGGTCCTCCGACACACGGGAGATCATGTCGAGGCCCCGCGGCTCCTTCGGGTACATGGGGAGCATGGCGACCACCTTGGACCCGAACTTGGACTTGATTTCGTCCAGGTACTTCTCCTGCATCCGGGCCCGGTTCCGCAGGAACGCGGCGGCCTCCCCCTGCGCGTTCCGCATCTCGGCCGGATAGATCTGGTTGACGATGAGGCCGGCCATCTGGAGCCCCAGGGAGTCGAACATCTCCAGCGCGCGCTCCGTGTCCAGGATAGCCATGCGCTCCGGGATCAGGACCATGAAGAACGAGGTGCGTTTCTGGTCGACCATCAGGTCCGTGAAGCGCGTGATCTTGCTCTGGATGTCGTTGAGCTCCCGCAGGACCTCGTCCTCGGAGACCTTCCCGCCCTTGAGGGTGGCCGCGACGGCCTCATACTCCTGGGCCTTCTCCCTGGCCTCCGTGATCTTGCCGACCCACTTGCTCAGGATCTCGGCCATGGCGATCATCCGGACGCCGTGGCCGAAGGGCGGCATGTCGAACACGTACAGGTCATGGTGGCTCGTGGCCACCAGGTCCGCCATCGCGTCGTAGGTGGCCGACTCGTACATCGCCGGTTCCGCGGACGTCGAGTCGATGTACTCCTCGATCTCCGGGGGGAGCTCCTGGAGACCGTACATCGTGAGAATCTTCTGCTTGACCTCGTTCTGGTAGTCCGAGACGCGCTTGTCCGCGTCGATCTCGACCACGTCGAGCTTGGGCTCGATCTGGACGATGCCCTTGCCGAAGATGTCCCGGTCGAAGATGTCGCTCAGGCTCGCCTGGGGGTCCGTGGAGAAGCAGAGGACCTTCCGCCCCCGCTTCTGGGACATGTAGTGGGACAGCCCTGCGCTGCACGTGGTCTTCCCAAGCCCTCCCTTGCCTGCGAAGATGACGATGCCCTTGTCGCCCTTGCTCTCGAAGAAGGAAGCGAGCCCCATGCCGGTCGCCCTCAGAACACGCCGTCGGTGAAGTCCCGCTCGCGGAAGACCCGTTGCTTCCAGCTCTTGATGTTCGGGACCGCATAGGGCAGGATCCGGAGCGAGTAGTACGGCGGGATCACGGGCACGCCGAGCATGTCCCCCAGCGTGATGAACATGAAGAGGTGCTCGAGGTACATCCGCGTCCGGAGGGCGGCGGTCACGTGACCGTGCGCCGCCATCCCGTACATGACGCCCTTGATGCCCTCTTTCACGCTGCCCTTCTTTCCCTTCGGTGGCGTCGAAGCCTTCGAGCCGGCCATCCCGCTACCCCCTCGTTCGCGACTCCCATCACGTCCGGAGTTCAAGAGCCTTGGCGGACCGCCCGGCTACTCCTCCTCCTTCGCCGGGTCTCCGCCGTCCGCCGCCGCGGGGGCGCGGACACGGGCTTCCGCCTTGCTCTGGCGGTAGCTCCGGAAGAGACGGATCGACATGGACAGGCCCACCGCGAATAGGGACACGCCGACGATCACGAACACGGCGTCGATGGTCAACGCGGCCAACGGATAGCCGCTGACGGGGGGCTTCGTCTGCGATCCCAGCGGACCGGAATTGCCCAGGAACACATACTGGACGAACGCGTTCAGGAAGGTGTAGGTCTCGTAGACGAGCGCGGCCAGGGTCGTAACGATCATGAAGACCCCGGGGATCAGGTAGTTCCGCGTCAGCGCGCGGCTCTTCGCCAGGTAGATCGCGATGAGCATGATCGCGAGGCCGGCCAAGAGCTGGTTCGCACCTCCGAAGTAGAGCCAAAGGGCCCACCAGCTGCCCGTGACCGCGAACAGCCAGGACACGCCCAGGCTGAAGAACGTGGACACGTGCTTGTTCCCGAGGATCCGGAACCGCCCCTCGCTCCAGGTCTCTCCCGCGACGAGGCGGAAGAAGCGGGTGACGAGGGCCTGCACCGTGATCGCGTAGATGATTAGGACGAGGCCGAAGAACGTGGACAGGACCGCTCCGGCCACAGCCCTCCCGCCCACCAAGGGCGCGACGAGCAACTCCGACCCGGAGACCCACGCCGTCGGACTGCTCCCGAGCGGGTTCAGCCCCGCGACCACGCTGTACGCGGCGAGTGACACGAGCGCGAGGAGGCCCTCCGAGAGCATCGCACCGCCGCCGACCGGGAGCGCGTCGGTCTCGATGTCCAGCTGCTTGGCGGACGACGAGCTGCTCACGAGGCTGTGCCAGCCCGAGATCGCCCCGCACGCGATGGCCACGAACAGGATGGGCCATATCGGCCCGAAGTTGGTCACCCAGACGCCCACGAACGCGGGCTCCGCCAGCGGGACGTTCGTGAGAGGCGAGGCCAAGGCGCCCACAAGAAGCAGGATAATGGCCGCGTAGGCCGGGTAGAACGCGAGGTAGTTTGTGGGCTGGATGAAGGTCGGAGTCGGCAGGACCGCGGCGAAGTATAGGATCACCGCGCAGAGGGCGGCCCAGACCACGACGTTCCACACCCCGAAGTTCAGGACGACGGGAATCTGGATTCCGAGCCAGATGCTGAAGACGACGAGGAGGAGGCCGATGGCGGTCACCGCGAAGACGTTCATCTTCACCCGGTAGAGGAGCTGCCCGCACAGGACGCCTGCGAGGATGACCCCAATCGTGGGGACGAAGGTCGTTCCCCCGAAGGCGTTCCAGAACGCGGCAATGAGGGCGATGAAGGTCGCGGAAATGATGATGAGGTAGAACAACACGAACGCCAGGAGGTTCCGCCGGCCCTTGGCGCCGGTGAACTCGTAGGTGATCGGACCGAAGGAGCGTCCCTCCTTGCGAACGGAGAGCATGAGCGACCCATAGTCCTGCAGCCATCCGATGAAGAAGTTGCCCGCGATGATCCAGAGCAAGGCGGGCAGCCAACCGAATGCGATCCCGATGAACGGACCCAGGATCGGACCGAGCGCCGCGACGCTCTTGAACTGGTATCCCCAGAGCACATACCGGCTCACCGGGAAGAATTCCACCCCATCCATGTACATGTGCGCAGGGGTCGTCCGCTTTGCATCCACCTTCCACACTTTGCGGTCGACCCATCTGCCGTACGCCATGTAGGCAACGATGTAGACCGCAATCGTAATCACAACCCACAGAAACGGCGTGTTCAGTAGGCCCATGCCTTCCACTCCCGCTCCCCCGACACGGACACCGTGCCAGGCCCGCGCACGGTATGGTATGACGAAGGCTTGAAGGTAACGCTCGCGACTTTGGGCACCCTAAACACGAAATTCGAAACGCCCGGATCCGAACGGGCCCGCTTTACCCCGGCGTGTCCCGCCGCGAAAGGGCTTTAGCATCGTACCGGCGTTAGGAGGGCATGCATGCGCAGCCCGTGCGGGTCCGGATGCTGGGCCTGCTCCCTGCGGTGCTGGCGCCTTGCGGGGCCGCCTGCGCCCAGCCTTTCATGAACGGACCCGTCAAAGAACTCTCCCAGGAGGAGCACGCGGACACCCCGTCCTTCGTGCAGGAGAACGGCGAGCGTGCCCATGCCATCGCGGAGCAGCTCTTCCGGGAATTCGGCGACGACGTCCGCATTGAGGTCGTCGGACTGGACTCCCTCCGCGGGCTCGTCCTCGGCGCCCGCCACCGCATCGGAAAGGGCTTTGCGATCGTCGTGGGCGAACGTCAGGTCGTACGGAACCCCCGGGACTACGAATCGGTGAGGACGGCCGTCGCAGAGGCTTTGGGGGCCCGCGAGACGAACGCGGCCTGACCCGCACCGCGTTCGGGCCGGCGGGATGAAGTCCGCCTCCAAAAGGAAAGAAGAGAGTGGAGCGAATCGGGAGGCACCGGCCGCTCCACTCCCGTTAGCGGTTAGCTGTAATTGAAGAGGGTACCTACGGGCCCACCACCGTGATCGTCCCGGTCATGAAGCCGGCGGTTACCATCGCATGTCCGTCGCAGGGGGCCATGCAGTGCCAGACGAACTGGCCCGCGGTGGTGAAGACGGCCGTGAAGGCGACGACCGTGGGGGTCGTGCCCTGGGCGGCCGGGATGGGGACGTTAATCTGGTACGGGGTGTCGATCAGGGTGAAGGTGTGCGCCACCTGGGTGGGCAGGACGGACGTCACCGAGGCGCCGCTCGCCGTCGTGTTCGTCACCGTCTCGGTCCCACCGACCGTTCCGAGGACCTTCGCGAAGGACGCGGGGACCGGATTCGTCCCGTTGTCGTAGTTCGTCACTGTGATCGTGACCGGCACGTTCGCGGGGACCGTGAAGTTCGCCGGGAAGTATTCGTCCGCGCCCGTGTAGGGGTTGAACGCAACCGTAAGGTAGAGCTGCTCCGGACGGGGGGTCGAGACCGTCTGGGGTGCGGCCGCGTGGCCGAGGATCCCCCCGCCCAAGACGCCCAAGGACAAGACGATCACGCCCACCAGGATCAGGGTGCCCGACCCGACCTGCCGACGACCCTTCATCCTCCGGCCAAGCACCTCTTCTCTCGCCGTCATTCCACTGGTTCGCTCCGACATGCCGATGCCTCTTAGGCCGACCGAAACATGCGGGAGATTAGAGACGTCGGGACGTATGGTACGTATTGTAGGGATTTCGGGCGGCCTAACTGCGCGTCATGGCGAGCGCGACGGGTCCCAGCCGGTGTGGAGGTCCGTTCCATGGAGCGAATCCAGCTCGCGCAGGTCCTCGGCACCGAGCTCGAAATCGAAGACGTCCCGGTTCTCCCGAATCCGTTCGGGCCTGACGGACTTCGGGATGGCGGCGGCGCCCTGCTGGAGGCACCAGCGGATGAGGACCTGGGCCGGCGTCTTGCCGTGTCGCCGGGCGACGGACGCGACGCGGTGGTCGCCCAGGCGGCGCCCCTTCGTGAGCGGGCTGTAGGCCTCGGTGAGGATCCCGTGCTCGCCGCAGAACGCACGGACCTCGCGCTGCGGGAGGAAAGGGTGCATCTCGACCTGGTCCACGGCGGGCGGCACCTTGGCGCCGTCCAAGAGCTCCTCGAGGTGGTGGACCATGTAGTTGCCCACCCCGACGGCGCGGGCCCAGCCTCGCGCATAGACGGCTTCCATGGCCTTCCACGTCTCCGGCCGGTGCCCCTCGACGGGCCAGTGGATCAGGTAGAGATCCACGTACTCGAGGCCGAGCGTGCGCAGGCTGCGGGCGCACGCCTTGAGCGTCTCGTCGTACCCGTGGTCCGAGTTCCAGAGCTTCGTGGTCACGAAGACCTCGTCCCGAGGGACGCCGCTCTCCCGCACCGCCTTACCGACGTCCGCCTCGTTCCCGTACAGCTTGGCGGTGTCGATCAGGCGGTACCCTTCCTCGAGGGCACAACGGATGGCGGACTCGGCCTCGCCACCCGGTCGCGCCTGGTAGACGCCCAGCCCCAGGTACGGCATCTCGGCGCCGTTGTTGAGGCGGGCGCGGGACTGGAAGGTGAGGGCCATGCCGCTTCTCCTCGAGGAGACGAAGCCGCCGTCCTACTTCAAGCTCGGGCCCCATCCCGGGGAGGCTCTACGCCCTTGCGTGCGCTTGGCCGCGGCTGGGGCTCACGGGTGGACGACCGTGGCCTTCTGGATGACGACGTCCTTGAGGGGGCGGTCGTTCCGGTTGCGCGGGACGCGGCTGATCGCGTCCGCCACGTCCATGCCCGCGACGACCTTGCCGAACACGGGGTGCTTGTCGTCCAAGCGGAAGTTGTCCACGACGTTGACGAAGAACTGGCTCCCGCCGGTGTTCGGGCCCGCGTTCGCCATGGCGAGCGTGCCCCGCGCGTTGCGGTGCTCCCGGGAGAACTCGTCCTTGATCGTGTACCCGGGGCCGCCCATGCCGCTGCCCGTGGGGTCGCCGCCCTGGATCATGAAGCCAGGGATCACCCGGTGGAAGATCACGCCGTCGTAGAAGCCGCGCTCCACGAGCTTCCGGAAGTTGCCCGCGGTGATGGGCATCGTGGGCTCGAACAGCTCGATGCGGAGGTCGCCCAGGGTCGTCTGCAGGAGGACTTCGCTCATGATCTCCCCGGTCTCGATGACAGCGAAGGACTTAAGGCTGCCCCCACGGGAGGCCGCGGCATCGTTAGGCACGCGGCTCACAAAGAACGGCGTTTGATGTAGCCCCGGGCTGCTGTCGTCCTCCGATGTGGAACCGCCGCGGACTCCTCGTGATCGTCGCCGCCGTGAGCCTCACCCTCGCCGGGACCGCCGCCGTGGTCCTGACCGCCGGGAACGCCCCGACCGGCCTGCTGCCGTTCGGCAGCTACGGCGAGATGGCCCGCTACATCTCCGGGACCCAATCGGCCGGAATCGGCCTCGCCGGAGGAACGATGTTCGCCTCCCCCGGAAGCCAGACGCGCGCCCCTGCAGCCGGGACCGCGAGTCCGGGCGGCGCGTCCGGGACACCCGCATACTCCGGGACGAACGTCCAGGTCGCGGGCGTGGACGAGCTGGACACGGTGAAGACGGACGGCACCTACCTCTACCTCGCGTCGCAGGGTGAGGTGACCATCCTGCTCGCGTATCCCGCCGACGCCATGCACGTCGTGAGCCGCATCCCCGTGGCGAACCTGACGGGCGCCCTCGTGGGAGGGAACGCCTCCGTCTCCGTGACCGGGCTGTTCCTCGTGGGCTCGCGCCTGGTCGTGGTCGCCCAGGCGTACGGGTACGGGAGGGCGGAATTCGGGCCGACGGCCCCCTCCGACGGCATCGCCGCGACACCCGTCCTGTTCCCGCCCCCGGAGCAGACGGTCGCCTTCCTCTTCGACGTCTCCGACCCGTCGGAGCCGGTCCTCCAGCACACCGTCTCCGTCACGGGCTGGCCCTCCACGGGCCGCATGGTCGACGGCACGGTCTACCTCGTGGCCACGCAGTGGATCCAGCAGGTCAATGGCACCTACGTGCTGCCCCAGGTCCGCGTCGACGCCGCATGCCAGGACCTGGCCCCCGGGCAGATCTACCACGATCCCCAGTCCCCCGACGCGTGGGACTACACGAACCTCCTCGCCGTGAACGCCTCCAGCGGCGAGTCGAGCGCGATGGCCGTCCTCACGGGCGGCTACTCGCTCCTCTACATGTCGCCGACGGCGATGTACCTCGCCTTCTACAAGTGGTACGTCGCCCCCATGATGCTGGCGGCCCCGATCGTGACCCCGGGCGGCTCGAGCGGATACACGACGATCTACAAGCTCCGGGCAGACGGGCTGGACATCGCCGCGGTCGGGTCCGCGGACGTGCCGGGATCCCTGATCAACCAGTACGCGATGGACGAGTGGAACGGGTACCTTCGCGTCGCCACGACGACGCGCACGTTTGAGAACGGCTCGTCCGACTCGAGCAGCGGCGTGTACGTGTTCGACGACGCCATGAACCCCGTCGGCTCCGTGCAGGGGCTCGCGCAGGGCGAGAGCATCTTCGCCGTCCGATTCCTGGGCGACCGCGCCTACGTGGTGACGTTCCGCATGATCGACCCGCTGTTCGTGATTGACCTCTCGGACCCGGCCCGCCCGAGCGTGAGCGGGTTCCTCGAGATGCCCGGGTTCTCCGAGTACCTGTACCCCTTGGACGCGCAACATCTGGTCGGCGTGGGGAAGGACGCGGTCCCGGCCGTCGAGGGGAACTGGTCGTGGTACCAGGGCCTCAAGCTCTCCCTCTACAACGTCACGAGCCCGACCGCCCCCAGCGAGACGGCCAACGTGACCCTCGGGGCCCGCGGCACGGACTCGATGGCCCTCTACGACCCGCACGCCTTCCTGTACGTCCCCGGCCGCCAGCTCATCGTGCTGCCCGTGGAGCTCGCGGTCGTCACCGCGAGCCAGTACCCGGACGGCGTGCCGCAGTGGGCCTGGGGGAGCATCGTCTGGCAGGGTGTGTACGTGTTCCAGGTGAACGAGACCACGGGCTTCACCGACGTCGGCCGGATCGCCCACGACAACGGGACGGTCAACGCGACCTGCGGCTGGTACGGTGCGCCGGACGCGATCACGCGCTCCCTCTACATCGGGGACGTCCTGTACACGGTCTCCGCGACCGAGGTCATGGCGAACTCCCTTGCCGACCTCTCGGAGATCTCCGCGGTCACCTACGCCGCGGTTCCGACCACGTCCTTCGGATGCGGGTACGCCGGACCCGTCATGGTCGCCTGACCGCGCACTTCCCCGGCGTCGCTTCGGCGCACGGGCCGTGGCGGGCGGAAGGAGACGGTCGGCTCAGGCCTTGGCCTTCTCGACCGTCTCGATATTCAGGGCGATCTTGATCCGGTCGCCGACGAGGACCCCGCCCGCGTCCAGGACCTGGTTCCAGTTCATCCCGAAGTCCTTCCGGTTCAGGGTCGTCTCGGCCGAGTACCCGCGCCGCCGGTTCCCCCACGGGTCCCTAATCTCGCCGAGGTAGGTGACGTCCAGCGTCACCGGGCGCGCGACCCCGTGGATGGTCAGCTCGCCGTGGACCTTCCCGCTGTCGTCGCCGTCGGGTTCGATCGAGGTGCTACGGAACGTGATCTTGGGATGCTTCGCCGCGTCGAAGAAGTCCGGGGACCGCAGATGGTTGTCCCGGTCCGCGACGCCCGTGTCGACGGACGCGGCGTCGATCTCGGCCGTGATCGTGGATTTCCTCCAGTCGGCCTCGTCGAGCTCCACGGCCCCGGAGAGGGACTTGAACGTGCCCTTCACGGTCGCGACCATCATGTGCCGGACCGCGAACTCCACCGAGGAGTGAGTCGGATCCAGCGGCCATAGGCTGGCCGACGCCTTTCGGTTCTCAGTCGTTTCGGATGCGGTGAACGCTTCACTCGCCATAGCCGCGCTACGTATCCGATAGTGATATACTTCCCACTCCGTAGCATCGTAGCCGCTCCTGGACTTCGGAGTGGCAAGCATTTATACTACGGAACGAATAGCGAGCTCGTGGTGAGCGAACACGCACACGGGGGACGGCCGCGGAAGCCGAGGCCCGCAGGGACGACCCCCGCCCCGGGAGGCTGCCGCCTCACGGAGCTGTTCCAGGTCCTCGGAAGGGCCCACATGCTCGACATTCTGCACATCTTCCACGAGGACCCGAGCCCGCATCGCTTCGTCGACCTCCAAGAGCGGCTGCACCTGTCCCCGAACACGCTCTCGGAGCGGCTGCACGATCTCGTGGACGCGGGGCTCCTGACCCGG
>JAJYKG010000044.1 GCA_021788795.1 Thermoplasmata archaeon
GACGGCGGGGAGCGGATCAACCGCTACCTCGCCATGCTCAACGAGATCGACCAGGGACAGCACGTGGCCGTCCGCGACCCCTTCGAGAAGTCCGTGGTCGCGACCTTCGAGCTCGTGCTGGAGAAGCAGCTGGACCCGTGGGAGATCGACCTCGTGGAGTTCACCAAGCTCTTCCTGGACAAGGTCCGGAAGGACGGGGTGGTGAACTTCGTGACCGCCGGGAAGCTCGTCTTCCTGGCGTGGTCCATCCTGAAGCTCCAGAGCGACAAGGTCCTCCTGGCCGCGCAGCCTCCCGAGCCCGAGGCGCCCGGGGACGGCTGGGACCTCGACCTGTACCGCGACCCCGAGGACGTGGACTACAACCACCTCATCCTCGACAACGCCAAGATGCCCCTGAGCGAGGCAATCCGCCGCGAGGGGCGCCGCGCCGTGACGCTCATGGAGCTCATGGACGCCTTCGACGAGGCTCGCCGCGAGGCGGAGATCCAGATGCAGCTGAACGCGCTCCGCGAGCAGGCGATCAAGCGCTTCGCCCCGAACTTCCACCAGAAGGTGCACGGCGAGGACCTCACGGAGGACATCGGCCTCACGTGGGGCCGGCTCACCCAGTTCAACGGCGACCCGATCCCCCTCCGGTCCCTCGTCGCGGGGAGCGTGTGGGACGAGGTCACCGTGTTCATGGCCCTCCTGTTCCTCGCCCAGCTGCAGAAGGTCAAGCTGTGGCAGAAGGAGTTCCCGCATGGAGAGATCTACGTGAAGCGCCTGTCGACCGAGGAGACGATCGCGACGGAGGAGCTGCTCGCGATCCCGGCCCTGGCGCATCCGAAGCCCGCGGCCGCGCCGGCATCCCCGGGGGTGGGCGCGTGAGCGACCGGGGGATCGTCGAGGCGGCCCTCTACTCCGCCGGGAAGGCGATGACCGTGGACGAGCTCGTCCGGGTCACCGGGTTCGACGAGGCCGTGGTGAAGGAACACCTCCGCGCCCTCGCGCGGGAATACCGGAAACGCAACAGCGCGATCGAGGTCACCCAGATCGGCACGCGCTGGACGATGCAGATCCGCCAGGAGTACACGGAACGCGCGCGGACGTTCGCGCCACCCGAGATTGACCGCGACCTCCTGAAGACGGCCGCGCTCATCGCGTACCACCAGCCCATCCTCCAGAGCGACCTGTTCGACATGATCGGCGAGAAGGTCTACGAGCACACGAAGGCCCTCGAGGACCTCCGGCTCATCTCCCGCAAGCCCAGCGGGCGTTCGCTCGAGCTCACGACGACGCGGTACTTCGCGGAGTTCTTCGGGCTCAAGACGACGAACCGCGAGGGCATCCGCAAGATCATGGCGGACCGGGCGGGCATCCCCTACAAGGAGAAGCCGCCCGAGCCGGCGGAGGCGGAACAGGTGCCGGAGGTTCCCTCCGGCACGACTCCGGATACGCCGGAGGGGCCTGACGCCACGGCCCCGGCGCCGCCCCCGACGGAGTCCCCGCCCGTGCCCACGAGTTAGCCCGGCCAATCCCCGATCTCTCGGAGCGGATGCGCCCCTCGGCGACTCGAGCGGCGTGGAAGGGTCCCGCATCCTCGGCGGGATGGGCGAGGACGAGCGGTCGGAACTCACAACAGCGACGCGAAGGCGACGAGTCCGGTGACGGCCACGAGGAGCGCGATGACGATCAGGACGACGGCGAGCCTCCTTCGGCGCGACCACCGGCCCTGCGTCTCGCCGCGTTCGGGCGTCGCCAACCCTTCCCGTTCGAGCTCCTGCTGGACCTCGCTCTTCCCGTGGACGTGGAACGACTTCGCCTCTTCCAGGGCGAGTTCCGGATCCTCCAGCGGGCCCGTGACGGGGCCCGATCCGCCGAACGCCATCTCACATCACCTCCGGGGTGGAATCCGCGGACGCGGCCCGCCATCCTGGGGCCGTGGTGACCGCCCCCACCCGGACGATGTCGGGCCGCGGGAGGGGCAGATCGGCGCCTCGCTGGGTCGTCCCGCGTGCGGCGGGTTCCTCTCCGCGCATTCGCGTCCCCTGGGCGCCATGATGTCGCCGCGGACTATTTGACGGTTGGGTCCCTGGCTCCAACTGCCTCGAGGAGGCCTCGCGCCGCCCCCGCCGAATCAGCCACGATAACCACGGGCTAATGCCTTTATAAGCTGCGTGACCCTCGTCCGACGCGCCAGCTCCGGAGACGGAGCTGGGGCTTTCGGATGCGCGAGCGGAGCGGAACGTGAGCGGGTACCTGAGGGACAGCCAGCTGCGTCGGCAGCTCGAGGAGAAGTCCAAGGAGATCACTCGGACGCGCCAGGCGGCCGAGGAGGGTCTCAAGGCCGCCCAGGACGTGATTGAGGCCGCCCGAAAGGTCGACGCAAACGTGGTCGAGGCGGAGAAGGTCCTCACCGAGGCCGCCGCCGCTATGGGCGACAAGGACTACCGCGTTGCCGCGGAGAAGGCCGCCGAGGCCAGGGAGCGCGGGACGCGGACCTTCCGCGAACGCGCGGCGGCCATGATCGAGTCCAGCGCCGGGGTCGCGGCTCTCGCGAAAGGCGTCGGGGCCGACGTGGCTGAGGCCGAAGCCACGCTGTCCAAGGCCCACGATGCGCTGACCGCGGAGAACCCCGCGGAGGCCGTGGAGCTCGCGAAGAAGGCGTGGAAGCGAAGCGAGAAGGTCCTGTCCGAGCACCTGTCCTCGAGCTTCTCGAAGGTCCAGGCGCTCATCCTCTCCGCGAAGAACCTCGGCCGCGACGTCGCGCCGGTGGAGGATATCCTCTCCCGAGCCCGGACCGCGGTGGAGGGCAACAACTTCGCATCCGCCCTCGAGTTCACGAAGGAGGGCCTCGAGACGATCAAGGAGGACCTCACCTCCGCGGTGGACAAGGATCTCCGCGAGGACGAGGACCTCCTCCACGCCGCCCAGGAGCTCGGCGCCGACGTCGCGAAGGCGACGACGTTCCTCGAGCGCGCCCGGGCCGACATCGCCAACCTCGAATTCGAGAAGGCGAACAACGCCCTCCGGCAGTGCCGCGCGGAGTCGGAGAAGGCGCTCCAGCGCAGCCTCGAGGGCAAGCTCACCGATTTCTCCAAGTTCCTCTCGGACGCCCGCGCCATCGGCGCGGACCCCTCCGCGGCGGAAGCGCACTTCGGCAAGGCGCAGGAGGCGCTCAAGGCGGGGAACTTCCGCGCCGGCGCGGACCTGGCCAAGCAGGGCTTCCAGTCCCTGCAGGAGGCGCAGTTCCAGCGCGTCGTCGCCACGATCGCCGCGTCGCGGGAGAAGTTCGTCGCGGCGGTGAACCTGGGCATCGACCTCCAGGAGCCGCTGGGCGACCTGGGCAACGCGCGCCAGGCGCTCCAGCGCGGCGCCTTCCGGGAGGCCATGGACTGGGCCCGCAAGGCGGACGACGCGGTCGACAAGACCGTCGCGGAGTACCGCGCGGCGCAGGAGCGGCTCAAGGCGCTCCACCGTGCGTTCGCGGAGGCCGAGGCCCACGGGGTCGACGCCAAGGCGGCCCGCCGTCTCGCGGAGCAGGCCCGGGACGCTTACCAGGCCCACGACCTGGGTGCCCTCGAGAAGGCCGTCGACACCGCCCACGAGGAGCTCCGGAAGTCCGAGCGCGAGCAGGTCATGCGCACGATCGAGCGCGCCGAGTTCATCCTCACCGTCGGAGAGCAGAGCGGGGCGGACCTCTCGGAGGCCTCCAAGCTCCTGGAAGACGCGATCGTCGCCACGAAGGCGAACGAGCACCGCCATGCCCTCGACCTCGTCGGCCAGGCCCAGGCCAAGGCCGAAGCCACCCTCCGCGCGCACGTCGCGGAGCGGGTCACGATTCTCCGCAACGCTCTGCCCCAAGTGGGCGACGACGTCGGATCGCTCCGGTCGGTTCTCTCCCGCGTCGAGACGGCCCTCGGCGCGGACGATTTCGAGGGCGCGTTCCGAGAGCTCGAGGAGGGCCGCCGCTTCGTCGACGAGCGGACGCGGGCCTCTGCCGGGCACTCCGTCGCGTCCCTCGCCCTCGCGATGCAGCTCGGCATGGAGCTGGGCGTGGACGTCTCCGCGGAGGAGTCCCTCCACCGGGAGCTGAGCGCGGCCCTGTCCGCCGGCAAGCTGGTGGACGTCGTCGCGGCCCGGGACCGCGTGATGTCGGCTCTCGGATCCGCGTCGGAGGGGCTCGCCAACCAGGTCGCGGCCCGCATCGCCCAGGCGCGGACCCTCCACATCGACGTCGCCGAGATGGTCAGCGTCCTCAAGCGCGCCCAGCTGGCCCTGCACACGCAGGACTACGGCGAGGGACTGCGGCTGCTCCAGGAGGCGGGCGTCGCGGCGAACAAGGCGACGGCGCTCCACCGCCAGGCCCACGACGCGCTCTCGGGCGCCGCGGCCTTCACCGCGGAAGCGCGGAAGCACAACGTGGACGTCACGAAGGTCGTGGAGATCCTCGTGGACGCGAAGAAGGCTTTCGAGCGTCTCGACTACGAGCAGACGATCGAGCTCGCCGCACGCGCGAAGGCGGAGACGGAGAAGCTCTCGGTCCTGTACCGGGCCGCGCAGAAGATCATGTCGAACAAGGAGCGGATCGAGCTGGCCTCGCGCCTCGGCATCGACGCGCCCCATCTCCACGAGATCGCCTCGGAGGCCAAGGAGGCCATGAAGGCGAAGGACTCCGACCGAGCGCTCGCGCTCGCCTCGCGGGCGGACGACGAGTACGCGGCCCTGGTCCGGGAGAAGGTCGCCGCCCTCCTCACCACGTCGGAGGCGGTCGCCGGCTCCGTGGAGGGCGTGAACCTCGCTCCGATCAGCGACGAGACGGTCCGGGCACGCACGGCCCTCGAGGCCGGCGAACTCGGGACGGCCGCGGACCTCGCGCTCCATCTCCGGGAGACCCTCGAGCACCTGAAGCGGCAGGGCGAGGAGGCGGACGCCGCGAGGAAGCGCGTCCGCGAGGCCGTCGCGGACGCCGAGGCGATGAACCTCGAGATCCCGAGCACGGCCGCGCTGCTCGACAAGGCGGAGCGGGCGTACAAGATGGGGCAGTTCGAGGAGGCGATGGACTACCTCGCCGCGGCGGAGGCGGAGGTCGCGCGGGAACGCGACCAGGGCATCGCGGCCATGATGCAGCGCTTCGAGGAGTCCATCTCGCGCGCGAAGCGGGAGGGGACGGACACCCGCTCCGCGGAGCGGCTCTTCGCCGGGGCGCGCGAGTTCTTCCGCGCGAAGAAGTACCGGCAGGCCCTCGCCACGGCCCTCCAGAGCGAGGCCGAGGCGGAGCGCATCGCCCTCCAACAGGCGATGGCGGGCCAGGCGGTGGCCACGATCGACGGGAAGCTCAAGTCCCTCGGGCGGCCCGCGCCCAGCGTGGATGCCTTCGCGGACGAGGCGCGCAAGGCCCTCGCCGGCGGGGACTACGTCAAGGCGCTCGACCTCGCGATCCGCGCGTCGGACGCCCTCGCGGACTTCCGCGCGGCGTACGACGAGGCCGGGGAGGTCCGCATCCGCGCGACCGCGCTGCGGCAGACCGCGCGCGAGGTCGGGGCCGAGACCGCCAAGCTCGACCGGTTCATCCAGGAGGGCGACGACGCCCTGGCCGCGGGGGACCCCGCGGCCGCACGAGGCGCCTTCACGCAGTGCCTGGAGTGGGGCCTCGGCCTCGTCCGGGCCCAGCTCAAGGAGTCCCTGTCCCAGGCCGAGGAGATGGTCGCCGTCTGCCGCCGCCTCGAGATCGACCCGACGCCGGTCCAGAACAAGCTCTCCGAGGCGCGCACGCAGATCGACTCGGAGAACTTCTCCGCGGCGAGCGCGAGGATCGCAGAGGGCCGCGAGGTCGCGCAGAGGGCCCTCGGGGCCAAGCTCTCGCGGACCCTGACCGAGGCCGCGGAGAACGTGGCCCACGCGAGGAAGCTCGGCTCCGACACGCAGAACGCGGAGGAGCTGATGCGCGAGGCGAGCGCGAAGGCGGCCCAGGGAGAGTACGAGGGCGCCCTCGAGGTCGTGGGCCGGGCGGTCGAGCGCGTCGAGAGCGTCAAGGTCGTGGAGAAGCGGTTCATCGATCTCACGTTCAAGGCGGACACGACGATCCGCAACGGCAAGAAGTACGGCATCGACATGCGGGCCGCGGAGAAGCGCCTCGCGGAGTCCATGGAGATCCGCCGCCGGGACGTGGCGGAGGCGATCCGGACCGCCGAGGACGCCTACCGTCTCGCCTGGGACGCCGTCGAGGCTTTCGCCCCGAACCTGAAGGGCTCCCTGACCGTCGGCGCCGCGAGGCTCAACGAGCCCGTGGACGCGAGCCTCGCCCTGGAGAATGCCGGGAAGGGCCTCGCGAAGGACGTCCGGGTCCGGATCCTCGGGGACGCGGAGGCCGAGGGGCTGAAGGAGCTCCCCGCCCTGCGCGCCCACGGGAAGGAGACCCTGGCGTTCAAGCTGAAGATGACCGCGCCCGGGTCCGTGCCCCTGGCGATCCAGATCGTCTCCCACCGCGTCTTCGACGACAAGGAGTACGTCCAGGAGATGATCGCGCAGATCGACGTGGCGGAGACGCCGCAGGAGCGCGCCCGGAAGATGGTCGCGGACCTCGAGTCCCGCTGCCCGATCTGCAAAGGGTCGATCAAGAAGGGCTTCAAGGTCGTTCAGTGCGCCTGCGGCCGCGATTTCCACGAGCTGTGCGCGACCCGCGTGGGCCGCTGCCCCGTGTGCTTCCGCCCCCTCGGGAATCCGGCGGAGTGATCAGTTCAACCGGCCGACGGCCTTCTCCGCCGCGGCCACGAGTTCGCCGCGGCGCATCCACTCGCGGATGCACTCGACGTCGGCGGACATGGTCCGGTCCTCCTCCAGCGGCGGCACCCGGGTGCGAACGAGCTGGGCCGCGGCCCGGGGTCCCCGTCCGGGCTTCCGGGGCTTGAGGAACTCGAGCCCCTGGGCCGCCGCCAGGTATTCCAGGGCCACGACGCGCTGCGCGTTCTCCAGGGCCGTCCGCGCCTTGAGGGCGGCCGACATCCCCATGGGGACGTAGTCCTCCTGGTTCGCGGACGTCGGGATGGAGTCCGCGGAGGCGGGATGGGCGAGGACCTTGTTGTCGCTCGCGTAGCCCGCGGCCACGTACTGGGCGACCATCATCCCCGAGTTGATCCCGCCGCGCTTCGTGAGGAAGGCGGGCAGCTCGCTCAGGCGGCCGTCCACGAGCCGCGCCGTGCGCCGCTCGGAGAAGCCCGCGAGGACCGCCATGGCCAGGGCCACGTGGTCCAGGGCCATGGCGACGGCCTGCCCGTGGAAGTTCCCGCCGCTCACGCTCTCCTCGTCCTCGGGGAAGAGGAGGGGGTTGTCCGTGGCGGCGTTCATCTCGATCCGGACCGCGCCCGCGGCGAAGTCGAGGGCCGCGCGGCAGGCCCCGAGGACCTGGGGGATGCACCGGAGCGAGTACGGGTCCTGGACACGGTGCGGCCCGGCGTGGGAGGGGATGATCTCGCTGTCCCGCAGGAGGCGCCTCAGGTTCGCGGCGACCTCCCGCGCCCCGGGCTGCGGCTTGAGCCGCACGTAGCGGTCGTCGTAGGGCGCGGGCGATCCGCGGAGGGCCTCGAAGGAGAGGGAGGCCGCGACCTGGGCGTCCTTCAGGAGGCCGAAGCCGTCGGCGAGGGTGAGGGCGCCCACCGCGGTCATGACCGCGGTGCCGTTGATCAGGGCGAGCCCCTCCTTGGGCTCCAGGGCGATCGGCGCGAGGCCGGCGCGGGCGAGCGCCGCGGCGCCGTCGAGGGTCTCGCCCTCGACCTCGGCCTGTCCCTCGCCGATGAGCACGAGACCCATGTGGGCGAGGGGCGCGAGGTCCCCGCTCGCGCCGAGGGAGCCGCGGGACGGCATGACGGGGTGCACGCCGCGGTTGAGCATCTCGAGGAGGAGCTGCACGAGCGCCCGCCGCACGCCGGAGTGGCCCTTGGCCAGGGTGTTCGCCCGGAGGAGGAGCGCCCCCCGGACGACCTCCGTCGGAAGGGGATCGCCCAGCCCGACGGCCGTGCTGCGGAGGAGGTTCACCTGGAGCTGCTTCGCGTCCTCGTCCGAGATGAGGACGTGCTCCAGCTCGCCGAACCCGGTCTTGATCCCGTATGCGACCGTGCCGCGGGCGAGGATCTTCTCCAGGGTCTTGCGGGCCTCCTCCACGCGCTTCGCTGCGGCGGGGGCGAGGCGCACGCGCTCGCCGTGGCGGGCCACGCGCACGAGGCCGTCCAGATCGAGGGAGCGTCCGTCCAGGGAGAGCATGGGGAGCCTCGCGCGTGCATCCGCCCCGCGGCGTTAAACCTTGTGCGCGCACGCGCGCCAAAGGCGTTAAGACCGCGGCGGCCATCGGGAGCGGGCCCATGCAGATCGTCTTCCTCGGGACGTCCGGTTCGTGGCCCACGCCGAAGCGGAACGTGAGCGCCATCGCCGTGAAGCGCGGCCCGGAGGTGATCCTCTTCGACTGCGGCGAGGGCACGCAGCGGCAGTTCATGGCGTCCCCGCTGAGCTTCATGCAGGTGAACCGGATCTTCCTCACGCACTTCCACGGGGACCACTTCCTTGGCCTCCCGGGGCTCATCCAGAGCATGAACTTCTTCGGGCGCGAGGCGCCCCTCGAGGTCTACGGTCCGTCGGGCTGCGAGGCCCTCGTGGGCCAGGTCCTCTCCCTGGGCCACTTCAGGGCCGGGTACCCGGTGCACGCACGGGACCTGGCCGCGGGCGACGCCGTGGACGGCGGCGAGTACACCGTGGCCGCCACCGAGGCGGTGCACACCGTGCCCGCCCTCTCGTACGTCCTCGAGGAGAAGGAGCGCGCGGGCCGCTTCGACCTGGAACGGGCGAAGGCCCTCGGCATCCCTCCCGGCCCGCTGTACAGCAAGCTGCAGGAGGGCCAGGCGGTCACCGTCGGCGGCAAGACGTTCCGGCCGGAGCAGGTCCTGGGACCGCCGCGGCGCGGACGGAAGATCGTGTACACGGGCGACTCCATGCCCCACGCGGCCCTCGTGGCCGCGGCCCGAGGCGCGGACGTCCTCATCCACGACGCCACGTCGGACGCGGCCCTGGAGGACAAGGCGAACCGCTACGGCCATTCGTCCTCGCGGCAGGCCGCCCAGGTCGCCAAGGAGGCGGGTGTCGGGCAGCTCGTCCTCACGCACATGAGCCCGCGGTACGAGGATCCCGCGTCGCTGTTCAACGACGCGAAGACGGTCTTCGACCGCGTCGTCCTCGCGGACGACTTCATGGAGATCGAGGTGCCGTACCCGGACTAGGCCCGCGCGAGAAGCGCAGGAGGGCGAGGGCCAGCGCGAGGGTCGGCAGGATGAGGACGAGGAAGCTCGGCCTGAGCCCGACGACCAGGGTGAGGGCGCCGATGAGCGACGGCGTGAGGGTGCTCACGACCGCGCCGATGGAGAAGAAGAGGGAGTTCGCGAGGGGCAGCTCGCGCGCCTCGACGCCCTCGGCGAGGACCATCGTGGACAGGGTGAAGGTCATCCCGTGCGGCACGCCGAGGACGGCGAAGGACACGCCGACGACGAGGAGGGAGGGGCCCAGGCCGAGGAGGAGGAGCCCGAGGATCGTCAGGGCGACGGACACCGCGAGCCAGCGGAGCTTCCTCGCGATCGGCGAGAGGAGCGTCAGGGCGATCCGCGTCACCATGGAGGCGACGAAGAACAGGGCGAAGAGGAGGTACACGAGTTCGTACCCGACGCCGAACGCCTCGACGACGTAGACGCCGCCGAACGTCAGGAGGATGAGGAACGGGATCGAGTACGTAAGGTTCCCCAGGACGGCCTCCAGGAAGGCACGGTTGCGGAGGAGGGTCCGCATCCGCGCGCGGGGCGTCCCGCCGTCCGCGACCGCGGCGGGCGAGGGCTCCGCGGCGCCCGCGGCGAGGGGGAATCGGCGCGCGAGGGCCAGGGCCGCGACCGCGAAGACGGCCAGGGCGGTGAAAGCGAGGAAGACCATCCGGACGCCGCCGTCGGCGGAGAGGACGGAGGTCTCGATGAGCGGTCCCGCGACGAGGCTCATGCTCAGCGTGGTCGCATACAGGGCGACGTTCCGGTCCCGGTTCTGCGGGTCGACGGACTGGGGCACGCTCAGGAGGAGCGGGAAGAGCGCGCCCGTGGCCGTCCCGGTCACGACGAGCGTGGCGTAGAGCTCGAGGCTGCTGCCCAGGACGGCGTACACGGGGATCGTGACCGCGAAGAGGGCGGCGAGCGAGAGCATCGCGGTCCCCGTGAAGGAGGGCCGCATGCGCGAGACGATGAGCGTGGGCGCGAGGATGCCCGTCAGCGCGACGAGGCTCGCGGCCAGCCCGATCTCCGGGTTCGTGAGGCCCAGGTCGTACCGCGCGAGGAGGGGCATCGTGGTCTGGACCATGTTCCCCGTCGCGCGGAAGAAGAAGGTCGCCACGAGGATGAGGGCGAAGGCCCACGTGGACTTGCGGATGCTGCCACCTTCCCGCCTCCCGCGCATCCGTGCCATATGAGCTTTCTGTCCCGTCCGTACGCCCGCGGCCAGGGGCTCGGCATCCGGACCTACGCGGACGCCATGCGCGCGCGGGTCTCGCGGAGGAACGCGGTCATCTCGCCCTGCGCCCGGTCCACGTACGCGGTCACGCGTCGGGAGACCTCGTCGCGGGCGCGGGGGCTGCGCGCCGGCCCGATGTACTCCTCCACCTGCTCGCGCCTGCCGCCGCGCGTCTCGTAGTGCCAGAAGTAGAGGTAGGGCCGCCCGTGGACCGTCTTCTCGCAGTACCCGCATCCGAGCATCATCGGGACACCACGCGACCCGTATGCCGAGGGGGCTCTTCAAGTTATCGTTGAGTAACGATAACACGAAAGACCGGTGCCTTGGAAAAGCTCCGTGGTCTCCCGCCCTTCTCACAGGAGCTTCATGAGGTCCGACTTGGTCACGATCCCCGAGACCTCGCCTTTGTTCGTCACGAGGACCGCGTTGTAGTACCGCAGGAGGCCCGCCGCGAGCTCGACGGGCGCCTTCGTGTCCACCTGCGGGAACGCCGGCTCCATGACCTCCTCGACGTGGATGCGCGCGAGGTCCTTCGGATCGCGGCCCGAGAGGATGAGGTTGTTGATCACCTTGTCCGAGATCGAGCCGACCGGGTGGCCGGCGTTCATCACGGGCATCTGGGAGAACTTCCAGCGGCGCATCTCGTCCACGGCTGCCTCCAGGGGCATTCGCGCTTCGAGGTACTGGACTTTCCGCGTCTGCACCTGCTCGACGAGCGCCTTTTTCTCCTGCTTCTTCAACTCCGCCTGGAGGGCGTTGTACACGCGGCGCACGACGTCGTAGGAGGGGTTCATCTGCTTCTTCTCGATCTTCACGATGGTCGACTGGCTCACGCCCGACAGGCGGGCCAGGGCGGTCTGCGTCAACCCGAGCGCCTTGCGGAGGCGCGGGATTTCTTCGAGGTCGGGGAGCATCGCGACCCGGACGACGGCGGCGGTACATATTCCTTATGGAATGGTGCCATCGACTCGATATTCATTCGTATCGGCGGCCTCGGTATTCCGATCGAGGAATAACTATGCCCGGCTCCCTATTCCTCGGCTGCGGTCGCGGAGCGGGCAACAAAAGCCATATATCCTGCCGTTCTCTCCGCCGCCTCGCTTCTGGGGGCTCCCCTTGCCGCGAAACATCAGTGTCGAGGAACTCGTCCACACGCCGATCGAGGAACAGGGAACGGAGATCGTCGAGAGGAAGGGCGTCGGCCACCCGGACAGCATGATGGACGGGATCGCCGAGGCCGTGTCCCGCGCCCTCTGCAAGATGTACATCGACCGGTACGGGCGCATCTTGCACCACAACACGGACCAGGGCGAGATCGTCGGTGGGCAGAGCGCGCCCAAATTCGGCGGCGGCATCGTCCTCGAGCCCGCGAACGTGATCCTCGTGGGCCGTGCCACGACGACGGTCAACAGCGAGCGCCTGCCGTACCGGACGGTCGCCGTCGAGGCGGCCCGGGACTACATCCGGAAGACGTGCTCGAACCTCGACGTGCACTCGGACGTGATCATCGACTGCAAGATCGGGCAGGGTTCCGTGGACCTGCGCGGGCTGTACGACACCCAGAAGCAGCTCGCGAACGACACCTCCTTCGGCGTCGGGTTCGCGCCCT